>NZ_AEJC01000393.1 GCF_000317595.1 Streptomyces ipomoeae 91-03
GGGGGTCCCCCCGGCCGAAGGCTGGGGGAGTTCCGGCACAGTCCGGGACGGGCGCGGAGGGCTCCGTGGCCGAGGTGACACGGCGGCGGTGGGGCGTGGCTCTGGGCGGACCGTTCCCGGCGCGGTTCTCGGAGCCGGGGTGGAGTTACGAGGAACGGGTCGGGCACCGTTGTCCTGTCTGTGAAGGGGAGTTGCATGCCATGCGCAGGCGGTATGCGTCGCAGGGGCGGGTGTACCGGTACACCGCGTTCATCTGCCCCGCCTGCCCCACTGCGTTCAGCCTGGCGGACCTGGGGGCGAAGAAGTAGGCCTCTTCGTCGTGACCGGGGTGAGGCTCAGACCGTGGTGATGACCTGCTCGAAGTCCAGGCGCGGGGAGCGCGG
Source organism: Streptomyces ipomoeae 91-03 (assembly GCF_000317595.1). Taxonomy (GTDB): domain Bacteria; phylum Actinomycetota; class Actinomycetes; order Streptomycetales; family Streptomycetaceae; genus Streptomyces; species Streptomyces ipomoeae. Next base: position 384 of record NZ_AEJC01000393.1, read on the forward strand.
GTAGGAGGCGCCCTCGCCCGGCTTGCCGATGTTGACGACCATCAGCGGGGTGTGGTCGTCGTCCAGGAACTCCTTGCGGACGCCCTCCGCGTCGAAGCCGGTCATCGGGCCGGCGGCCAGGCCGGCGGCGCGGACGCCGATGATGAAGTACGCGGCCTGGAGGGCGGCGTTGAGCTTGGCGGAGCTCTCACGCGCCGCGCGCTCGGCGAAGAAGAGATCCTTGGCCTGCGGGAACGCCGGGAACAGGGTCGGCAGCTCCTCGTGGAACTCGTTGTCCGCGGAGAGGATCGCGACCAGCGGGGCGGTGGCCGTCTTGGCCTGGTTGCCCTCGGCCATGTGCGTCACCAGACGCTCACGGGCCTCGGCGGAGCGGACCAGGGTGATGCGCAGCGGGGTCTGGTTGAAGGCGGTCGGGCCGTACTTGACCAGGTCGTAGATCGCCTCCAGCTGCTCCTCGGTCACCGGCTCGTCGGTGAAGGCGTTCGCGGTGCGGGCCTCACGGAACAGCAGGTCCTGGGCGGCGGGGTCAAGAACGAGGGACATGGGGCAACCTTCGTGAGACTTGGTGGCTTACGGCCTCGACAGTACGCAAGGGAAGTTCAAGTTTCAACCAAAGAGTCCGTCAAGTGATCCGCTTCACAGAACCCAGGGGTGGGCCTACCGCCGCCGGCATGGGCACGAGGCCCGGCCCACCAGGCCTCCCCGCGACATGACACGACCCGAACCGCTCCCCACGCGCCGGAAAGGGCCGACCTCACCCACTCGCCGGGCTCCCTGCGCCGCCCCAGCCACTCGCCTCCACGTTTGCTGCCCCGGTTGGGGGCGCTCGGTTTCGTGTGGTTCGGCCCGGTCGGGATGGCCCGGCTCCGTGTGGCTCGACCCGGTTGGGGTCGCCCGGCTTTGCGTGGCTCGACCCGGTTGAGGTCGCCGCTTTGCGTGCTCGACCCGGTCGACCTCACTCACCCGCCAGGCCCCCTGATCCGGCCCCAGCCACTCGCTTTCACGCGTGCTGCCCCGGTTGGGGGCGCTCGGCTTCGTGTGGTTCGGCCCGGTCGGCCTCACTCACCCGCCGGGCTCCCTGACTCGGCCCCAGCCAATCGCGTGGCTCGACCCGGTCGGAATCGGTCGGCTCCGGGTGGCGCCACGCGGCCGGAGTCATCCGGCTCCACGCACCCGGGCGTCCCGCCTCATTCGCCCCCGCCGCCGGAGGCCCCCGGGTCCTCGTCCTCGCCCTCTGCCAGCGCCGCGTCCAGGCGGGCGCGGGCGCCGTCCAGCCAGCGGCGGCACACCTTTGCCAGTTCCTCGCCGCGCTCCCAGAGGGCGAGGGACTCCTCCAGCGTCGTACCGCCCGCCTCCAGCCGCCGTACGACCTCGATCAGCTCGTCACGCGCCTGCTCGTAACCGAGGGTCCGGTCGGCCTCGGACATACCGGGTGCCCCCTCGGCCTCGGTCATCCCCTCGGCCTCGCTCACGTTGCTGGTCATGCGGCCCACCTTATGCGTCCCCTCCGACAGTCCCGTCGACCCGGACGGTGAACTCGCCCCCGGCCACCCGAGCCCGCAGCGGCTCCGCCGCCGTGACCTCCCCGGGAGCGCGGACCACATGGCCGTCGGCCTTCTGCAGCACCGCGTACCCCCGCTGGAGGGTCGCGGCGGGGGAGAGGGCCACCACGCGCGCGTGCGTGTGCGTCAGCTCCGAGGAGGCGCGGTCCAGATGGTGGCCGAGACAGCGCCGGCCCCGGTCGAGGAGCGAGGCCACATGGTCGGCGCGCTCGTCGATCATCCGGTGCGGATCCTCTATCGACGGGCGGGCCAGCGCATGGGCCAGCCCCCGCTCCTCCCGCTCCACGAACGCCTCGACGCACCGCCGGGCCCGGTTCCGCAACAATCGCACCCGCTCGTACTCCTCGCCCACGTCCGGCACGACCTTCTTCGCCGCGTCGGTGGGCGTGGACGCCCGCAGGTCCGCCACATAGTCCAGCAGCGGGGTGTCCGGCTCATGCCCGATGGCCGACACGACGGGCGTACGGCACGCCGCCACCGCCCGTACGAGCTGCTCGTCGGAGAACGGCAACAGGTCCTCCACACTGCCGCCGCCGCGCGCCACGACGATGACGTCCACACCGTCCAGCGCGTCCAGCTCCTTCACGGCCTGGACCACCTGCGGCACCGCGTGCGCCCCCTGCACGGCCACATTGCGCACCTCGAAGCGGACGGCCGGCCAGCGGTGCCGCGCGTTCTCCAGGACGTCCCGCTCGGCCGCCGAGGCCCGACCGCACACCAGCCCGATCAGCTGCGGCAGAAACGGCAGCGCCTTCTTCCGCTCCGGCGCGAACAGCCCTTCGCTCGCCAGGGACTTCTTCAACTGCTCAAGCCGCGCGAGCAGTTCACCGACCCCGACCGGCCTTATCTCGGTCGCCCGCAGCGACAACTGCCCCCTGGGCGCGTACCACTCCGGCTTCGCCAGTACGACGACCCGCGCGCCCTCGCTCACCACATCGGCCACCGCGTCGAACACCTGCCGGAAACAGGTCACGCTCACGGAGATGTCGTACGACGGGTCCCGCAACGTCAGGAACACGACCCCCGCCCCCGGGCGCCGCGACAACTGCGTGATCTGCCCCTCGACCCACACCGCCCCGAGCCGGTCGATCCACCCGCCGATGAGCCGGGAGACCTCACCGACGGGGAGGGGAGCCTCTGCGGACGTGTTGAGAGCCATGCGGTGAGCGTAACGGCGGGGGCCGACAACGTCAGGGCGCCCGGCGTTCGAGAGGGCACCCGGCGTTCGGCACGCGTGTCGGCCCCCACAACCGCGGCCCTTACGATGGGACCCATGACCGCTTCGCCTGGCCGCCGTCGTGTCCTCCTCGCCGCTCCGCGCGGGTACTGCGCGGGGGTCGACCGTGCTGTGATCGCTGTCGAGAAGGCCCTGGAGCAGTACGGGGCCCCGATCTATGTCCGCCACGAGATCGTGCACAACAAATACGTCGTGCAGACCCTGGAGAAGAAGGGGGCCATCTTCGTCGAGCAGACGGAGGAGGTGCCCGAGGGGAACATCGTGATGTTCTCGGCGCACGGTGTGGCGCCGACCGTTCACGAGGAGGCGGAGCGAGGGAAGCTCGCCACGATCGACGCGACGTGCCCGCTGGTCACCAAGGTGCACAAGGAGGCGATCCGATACGCCAAGGAGGACTTCGACATCCTCCTGATCGGGCACGAGGGACACGAAGAGGTCATCGGTACGTCGGGCGAGGCGCCGGACCACATCCAGCTGGTCGACGGGCCCGGCGACGTCGAGAAGGTCAAGGTCCGCGACCCGTCCAAGGTGGTCTGGCTGTCGCAGACCACGCTCTCCGTCGACGAGACGATGGAGACGGTCGGCGCCCTCAAGGAGAAGTTCCCGCTGCTCGTCTCGCCGCCCAGCGACGACATCTGCTACGCCACGCAGAACCGTCAGCTCGCCGTGAAGCAGATGGGCGCGGAGGCAGAGCTGGTCATCGTGGTCGGCTCGCGCAACTCCTCCAACTCCAAGCGGCTCGTCGAGGTCGCCAAGCTCGCCGGCTCGCGCGAGGCGTACCTCGTGGACTTCGCGAACGAGATCGACGAGGCCTGGCTGGAGGGTGTCGAGACGGTCGGTGTCACCTCCGGCGCCTCCGTGCCCGAGGTCCTCGTCGAGGAGGTCCTGGAGTGGCTCTCCCAGCGCGGCTACGAGGACGTCGAGCTGGTCAAGGCCGCCGAGGAGTCGATCACCTTCTCCCTTCCGAAGGAACTCCGCCGCGACCTGCGCGAGGAGGCCGCGACCCTCGTCGCCGAGCGCACCGGCCAGGGCTCCGCCCAGGCCTGACTCCCCACCTGCCCGTACGGCCCCGGACGAGGAAGTTCCGGGGCCGCCGTGTTCGAGGACGGGCCGTGTTCGAATACGTGAAGGTTCGGAGGCCGTACGCGTTCGAGGGCGTGAGGATTCCCCGCCCGGACGGCGGACGGACCACCCCGGGCCGTGACTGTCAGTCGTACGACGTAACGTAGGGCCATGCACATCTTCGGCGTGGACATCGGCGGATCCGGGATCAAGGGCGCTCCCGTGGACCTGGACCGGGGCGACCTGGCGGACGAGCGGTACAAGGTGCTGACCCCGCACCCGGCGACGCCCGACGCGGTGGCCGACGGGGTGAAAGAGGTCGTCGAGCACTTCGGCTGGACCGGGCCGGTCGGCATCACCTTCCCCGGCGTGGTCACGGGCGGTGCCACGATCCGTACGGCGGCCAACGTCGACAAGGCCTGGATCGACGTCGACGCGCGCGCCCTGCTCGGCGAGCGGCTCGGCGGACTGCCGGTGACGGTGGTGAACGACGCGGACGCGGCGGGCGTCGCCGAGGTGCAGTTCGGCGCCGGACGCGACCGCCGGGGCACCGTCATCCTGCTCACCTTCGGCACGGGCATCGGCAGTGCCCTCTTCAGCGACGGCGTCCTCGTCCCCAACACCGAGCTGGGTCATCTGGAGCTGCACGGCCACGACGCCGAGACCCGCGCCTCCACCAAGGCCAAGGACGACCAAGAGCTGACCTGGGAGCACTGGGCCAAGCGTGTCACCAAGTACCTCGCCCATGTGGAGATGCTCTTCTCGCCCGAGCTCTTCATCATCGGCGGCGGGGTCAGCCGCAAGTCCAACAAGTTCCTTCACCTGATCGAGGGCATCAAGGCCGAGATCGTGCCGGCACAGCTGCAGAACAACGCGGGGATCGTGGGCGCGGCGATGCGCGCGGCGAAGGCCGGCTAGACACGGGGAGCCCCACCCCGGACTCCCCGGGGGAACGGGGCTCCCTCCGAGACCCTGGCTCCAGGACCTAGGAACCCCGAGGGACGGTCCGGCGGGGCTGCGCCGTCGCGGGCCTCGGGGAGCGGGGGCGGACAGGGCGGCGGTCGTACGGCCCCTGGGCCTGAACACCGGGTGCCCGGAGCCGCCCCTGCCCCTGCCGTCGCTCCCTCTCCCTCTGCCTCTCTCGCTCCCACTCCCGCTCGGCCGCCCGGCGGGCCATCAGCCGCACTTTGCGCACGGTCACGATGACGCCGGCGACGAGGGTGCCGCCGTAGAGCCAGCCCGCCTGTACGGCGAGGGCGGTGACGAGTGCCATCAGCTGGTCGCCGAGCCCGCCCTCGTCACCCTCGACGAGGGGCAGCCCGGCGGCGAAGGCGATGGGCACGACGACCGGCGCGCTGGCGAGGTCACCCCTCCGCACCCACACCGCGGTCAAGGCGCTGACCAGCAGGAACAGCACGCCGTAGACGATGGGGGAAGCCCCGAGGAGCAGTCGGACGAGGGCGGCGAGGACGAACATCGTCACCCCGCAGAACAACCCGGAACCCAGGCCGGTGAGCCGGGGGTTCGGCATGCGGCGCACGGCGCGGACGACGCGTCGTACGGCTTGCACCGGGGGTGGAACGGGCCCGCGCGCGACCGGAGCACGACGCGGCGCCCCCGCGCCCGACGAGCCCCGGCCGCCTCTGGCCGCCTGGGGTGGGAGGGGCATGCCGCGGTGCGGGTCGGTGCGAGGCGGGTGCGTCCTGTGTTGCTCCACTGGACCAACTTAGGTCGGTTAATGTGCCGAATAGGTCTACAGACACGCCGTTGGGCGGACCTTGGCCACGCGTTCGATACCTCGCCGGGGCGGGTACCGGCACGCCGTAAACTGGGGGATCGGCCGGCCCTCTGGCCGCTGGGGCATGATCCGCCGGACAGGCCCTGAACCTCCAGGCCCTGTCGCCCCAGGCCCCGGCCGCCTGGCCCTCCTCCTACGTACGGGAAGTCGTAAACGTGTCGCTCACGATCGGAATCGTCGGTCTGCCCAACGTCGGCAAGTCGACCCTGTTCAACGCCCTGACCAAGAACGACGTGCTCGCGGCCAACTACCCGTTCGCCACGATCGAGCCGAACGTGGGTGTCGTGGGCGTACCGGACGCCCGTCTGGACAAGCTGGCCGAGATCTTCGGCTCCCAGCGGATCCTCCCGGCGACCGTCGACTTCGTCGACATCGCGGGTATCGTGCGCGGCGCCAGCGAGGGCGAGGGCCTCGGCAACAAGTTCCTCGCGAACATCCGTGAGTCGGACGCGATCTGCCAGGTCATCCGTGCCTTCAAGGACGAGAACGTCGTGCACGTCGACGGCAAGGTCTCGCCCAAGGACGACATCGAGACGATCAACACCGAGCTGATCCTCGCCGACCTCCAGACCATCGAGAAGGTCCTGCCCCGGCTCCAGAAGGAGTCGCGGATCAAGAAGGACATCGCGCCGAAGGTCAAGGCGGTGGAGGAGGCCAAGGAGATCCTGGAGAAGGGCGACACGCTCTTCGGGCAGGGCATCGTCCAGGGCAGTGACCGCGCGGAGCTCCTGCACGACCTGCACCTGCTGACCACGAAGCCCTTCCTCTACGTCTTCAACGTCGACGAGGACGAGCTGACCGACGACGACTTCAAGAACGAGCAGCGCGCCCTGGTCGCCCCCGCCGAGGCGATCTTCCTCAACGCCAAGCTGGAGGCGGACCTCGCCGAGCTGGACGAGGCGGACGCGATGGAGCTGCTGGAGTCGGTCGGCGCGGAGGAGCCCGGCCTCGCCACCCTCGCCCGCGTCGGTTTCAACGCCCTCGGCCTCCAGACCTACCTCACGGCCGGTCCCAAGGAGTCCCGCGCCTGGACCATCAAGAAGGGCGCCACCGCCCCCGAGGCCGCCGGCGTCATCCACACGGACTTCCAGAAGGGCTTCATCAAGGCCGAGGTCATCTCCTTCCACGACCTCGTCGAAACCGGCTCGGTGGCCGAGGCCCGCGCCAAGGGCAAGGCCCGCATGGAGGGCAAGGACTACGTCATGCAGGACGGGGACGTCGTCGAGTTCCGCTTCAATGTGTGAGCGAGTGCGATAACACCACGTTGGCGATCTGGCAAACTTGCAGGTCAGATGGGGTCGGCTCTTCCGGGAGTCGGCCCTTTGCTGTTTCCCGTGCTGGGATGGTGCTGGTTTTTCTGGTGAGTCGTCACGCAATTGGTTCTGGTGTGGGCGGTTGGGAGTGGTACGTTATTCGGTACCATTTGGTGTAGGTCAACGACGATCATGAGGCCATCGAGATCGTCTCCAAGCACGGCAACGCCGTACCCCTCTCTGTCAGCCTTGGGTGAGACGTCCCGCTTCGTCGGGTTAGCCTGAGAGGGCACGACAGGAGAATCACCCCCTCATGACCAGCACCACTCCTTGACGTGCGAGTGGTACAGGCGCTCGCGGCGCAGGATCGCGCCCTTCTCGTTCTTGGGTGCGGCGTCGTACTCGGCCACGATCCGCAGCTTGTACACGGCCTGCTCGGCCGGATCCGGCTGGAGTACTAGGGTGCGTTTCATATGTGGATCTTGATGTGTCAAGATCCCACTTCGTGGGGCGGCATGATCTGACGAATACACAGTGGGCGAAGCTGGAGCCCCTGCTCCCGGTCGGCAAGAAGCCTGGACGGCCACCGGTGCACACCAAGCGGCAACTGATAGACGGCATACGGTGGCGCACCCGCGCCGGTGCTTCCTGGCGGGACGTGCCCGAGCGCTATGGCCCGTGGGAGACGGTCTACGGCCTGTTCCGCCGCTGGCAGCGGGACGGCACCTGGCACCGCATCTTCGAACAGCTGCAGGCCCAGGCCGACGCCGAGGGACTGATCACCTGGGACGTCTCGGTGGACTCGACCATCGCCCGCGCCCACCAGCATGCGGCCGGCGCCCGCAAAAAGGGGATCTGCAGATCGAGCCGCCAGGCGGTGTGTTCATCGAGCCCGACGACCACGGGCTCGGACGCTCCCGGGGCGGGCTGACAACCAAGCTCCACCTGGCGGTCGAGCAGGCCCAGAAACCGATGTCGCTGGTCATCACGGCAGGACAGCGCGGTGATTCCCCGCAGTTCCAGGTGGTCTTGGGCCGCATCCGGGTGCCCCGGCTCGGGTCGGGCCGCCCGCGCACCCGGCCGGACAAGGTGCGTGCCGACAAGGCGTACGGCTCCCGCGCGAACCGTGCCTACCTGCGCAAGCGCGGTATCCGCTGCACGATCCCGGAGAAGCGCGACCAGATCGCCAACCGCAAGAACCGCGGCTCCCACGGCGGCCGGCCACCTAAGTTCGACAAGGCCGACTACAAGGAGCGCCACGCGGTCGAGTGCGGAATCAATCGCCTCAAGCGGCACCGCGCTGTCGCCACGAGATACGACAAGTTGGCAGTTCGCTACGAGGCGACCGTGCTGGTCGCAGCCATCAACGAGTGGCTGTGACCAGCACTTTCAAAACGCACCCTAGGTGCGCCTCGGCGGGGTGAGCCGGTCGAGATCCAGGCTGATGTCGAAAGGCACAGGGCGCTTGAGTGTGCCCCGGAAGATGCCCGCAGGCGCGTAGAGGCGAGTCGGTTCGTCGAGTTCGTAGACGTGCACGACAGAAGCGCCGTCCTCTTCCTCGACGCACCAATAGTGCGGGATCTTGGCTTCTGCGTACTTGTGCAGCTTCACCGTGCGGTCACGGTGGGCGGATTCCGGTGAGACGACCTCGACGACGAGCCGGACCTCTTCCGGCGCGTACCACATGCGGTCCGGGTCGTACGGCGCGGTCGTCACGAGCAGATCCGGCTCCGGGCGGTTCCGCTCGTCAAGGCGGATCGTCATCTCCCGTTCGACCTCGAGACCGGCGGGCGCGGTGGCCATGAGCGCGGTGGTGAGGGTGGTGACAAGGCGGCCGTGCCAGGATCGCTGGGGCGACATCATGAAGACGAGGGCTCCGTCGATCAGCTCGGTGTGGCGGGGCGCCTCGGGGAGGCGGTCCAGGTCCTCCGCGAACCAGCCTTCCGCGCGCGGCGGGCGCATCCAGTCGGGCAGTGCGGTCATGGCTCAACCGTAGCGACTCGACGAGGCCCGGGCCACGAGATCGACGACGGGGCGACCGGCCCTCCTGCCGCCCTGAAGCACCAGACCTACCGCCGGTGCTGATTCTGTGCTGACTTGGATCTCCCAGAAGCGCGTTGGTGGTCGGCCGCGAGCAGATCAGCGACGACGGCCGCGCACAGCGGGTAGATCCTTGGGACCGAGGCTGAGTACCTGCTGCGAGAGGATCACGCAGCACACGCTGTACCACGACATCCTCACCGCCATGGCGCAGGCGGCCACCATCCCAAGCAAGCTCGGTGCTGCCCGGAGCGCCCGTTGCGATGCCGTCGCTCACCCCCCGAAGAGCCCGGTCAGCGTGAGGACGATGAGGAGCGCGTTCAGCGCGACGACGGCCACGGCGGTGGCGTACGTGGTCAGCCGCAGTACGGTGCTGTTAGCGAACGGGCCCATGAGCCGACGGTCGGAGGTCAGTCGAGCCAGGGGAATGAGGGCGAACGGGATGCCGATGCTCAGCATGACCTGGCTCAGGACCAGGGCCTGGGTCGCGTCGATGCCGAGGGCCAGGACGACGAGTGCGGGGACGAGCGTGACGGCGCGGCGCAGCAGGAGCGGGATCCGTACGCGCAGAAGCCCGGACATCACGGCTGCGCCCGCGTAGCAGCCGACGGAGGTGGAGGCCAGCCCGGAAGCGAGGATCCCGATACCGAAGACGAGGCCGACGGCGGTGCCGAGGGCTCGGGTGATAGCGGCGTGGGCGCCCTGGATGCTGTCGACGCCGGGGATGTCGTACAGGTTGCCCGCGGCGAGCAGCAGTAGCGCGATGTTGGCCGAGCCCGCGATGAGCAGGGCGATGCCCACGTCCCAGCGGCTCGCGCCGAGCAGCAGCCGGATCCGGGAGGGGGCCGGGTCGAAACCGTGGCGGTCGCGGGTGAGCGAGGAGTGGAGGTAGATGGCGTGCGGCATGACGGTCGCGCCCAGCATGCTCGCGGCGAGCAGTACGGTCTGGGCGCCCTCGAACCGGGGGGCGAGGCCGCCGGCCGCGGCCGTCCAGTCGATGCCGTGGACGACGAGGCCGGCGGTGAAACCGAGGACGATGATGGCCAGCGCTCCCGTCACGACGCCTTCGAAGGTGCGCTGACCGTGCCTCGTCTGTACGGCGAGGACCCACATCGACACCCCGCCGACGATGAGGCCGCCGAGCGGCAGCGGCACGTCGAAGAGGATCTCCAGGGCTATCGCACCGCCGACCACCTCGGCCAGGTCGGTGGCCATCACGACCAGCTCCGCCTGGGCCCAGAAGGCCAGTCGGCCCGCCCGGGGCATCCGGTCGCCGAGTGCCTCCGGCAGGCTGCGCCCGAGGACGATCCCCAGTTTCGCCGACAGGTACTGCACAACCATGGCCATCGCGTTGGCGACGACCAGCACCCAGATCAGCAGGTATCCGTACTGTGCCCCGGCGGAGACGTTCGCCGCGATGTTGCCGGGATCCACGTAGGCGATGGCGGCGACGAAGGCGGGGCCCAGGAGCCGTGCTGGGTTCGGCCGCGTTCGCGTGGGGGTCCGTCTCGTCCCGGTCACATCGGTCGAAGGCATGGGGCTCCTCGCGGGGGGGGGGGGGGGGGGTCGGCAGGACGGTGCCGGGTGCCGCTTCAGCGGTCCCCGGTCCGGGTGGCGTACTGGTCGGTGGCGGTGACCCAATCGAGATCGGCCGCCGGGTCCTGGCCGGGCCGGGGCAGCCGCAGCAGACTCAGCAGAGGGCCTGTCATGAGCGTCGTGACCACGGCCATGACGACGAGGACGGTGTAGAGAGACGCGTCGATCAGTCCGGCTTGGAGGCCGATGTTCAGCACGATCAGCTCGGTCAGCCCCCGGGTGTTCATGCAGACGCCCACGGCGACGGACTGCCGCCAGCTCAGGCCGACGGCCCGCGAGGCCAGGGTTCCGCCGCCGACCTTGCCCAGCATCGCCAAGGCGATCACCACGGCCAGCAGGACCAAGTCCCCACCGCGCAGCGCGCTGACATCCACCGACAGCCCGGCGGTGACGAAGAAGATCGGCATCAGGAGTTCCCCGGCACGGTCGACCGGGCCGAGGACGGCGGGGGCCGGGGTGCCGTCGAGTCGCCGGGGCATGACCAGGCCGAACAGCACCGCTCCGAAGATCGTGTGCAGGTTGAGGGAGGCGGTGGCCCACGCCGAGGCCATGGCCAGCGCTACCACGGCACCGACCCACTTCGGCGTGCACAGCCCGTGCCGTGCGCCCCACAGCAGTGCCGGCCGTACCACGAGGAACATCAGCAGGACGTATCCGATGGTGAGCGTGGTGGTCACCGCCAGGGACCTACCCTCGCCGGAGTGCAGGGCGACGATCACGCCGAGCGTGCTCCAGCCGGCCACGTCCACGACGGTCGCGGCGGCGATGCTTAGTGTCCCGGGCAGCGTCGGCGTGAGCCCGCGGTCGCGGACGATGCTGATCAGGACCGGAACCGCAGTGATGGACAGGGCGACGGCCAGGTACAGCACGAAGGTGAAGGTGCCCAGACCGCCCTCCTGCGGAGCGCTGTCACCGATGACCAGGGCCAGCCCGGCGCCCAGCAGCATGGGGAGCAGAAACGATCCGGCGGAGATGGTGGCCACACCCCGGGCGGTGCCTCGCAGCAGCCCCAGGTCCATCTCGTAGCCGACCGAGAACATGAACAGCACCAGACCGATCTGGGCCAGCACGGACAGGTACGGGATGATCTCGTGGGGGACGACCAGGGTGTCGATCCCGCCGGGCAGGTGGCCCAGGACGCTGGGGCCCATCGCGATGCCCGCGAGGATCTGCCCGACGACCGGCGGCTGCCCGAGCCGTCGGGCGAGGCCGCCGAGCAGCACGGCGAGCGCGCTGATCACCGCCACGGCCCCGACGACGTGGGCGACGATGGTGTCCTGGGTCATGCTGTTCTCCTGTGGGGGCGGGACGATGACCACGACGGTGCCGCGAGGATCCGCACCACGGCCGCCGCGATGTTGAGCCCCGGGCTGATGCCCAGCATCAACAGGTGGTCCCCGTGGGCGAGTTCGCCCGAGCGCAGCGCGTGGTCGAGGAAGATCACCTGGTCGCTCGGCCCCAAGTGGCCCAGATGACGGCCGAACTCCCAGTTGGACCGGTCGATCCCGATGCCCAGCGTGCGCAGCACACCGTCCTCCATGTGTTGCCGGGAGGAGTGGTTGTAGGCGACACGCGTGACGTCCGACACCTCAATGCCGGCCTCGTCGAGCACTTGGTCGATCACCTCGATCCTGGCCTTGATCAGCGGCAGCCAGGGACTCTCGCCGTCGTCCCGCGCCGTCACGTTCACCTGGAAGTCCGCGATGCGCCGGGCCAGGTCCCAGGCCGCGGCGTCGTCGCGGGACGGGAAGAGCGGCTCCCGTCCGCGTCCCATCTCCTCCAGTTCCACCACGGTGGTGGAGGCGACGGACAACAGTTGGGCGACGCCCGCGGCACGGGTCAGGACGACCGCCGAGGCGGCGTCACCGACGACGAAGTCCGGTGCCAGGCATTGCCACCGGTTGACGTGCGGCATGCTGATGTTGTCGGCGGCAACCGTCATCGCGGCGGCGTCCGGGCCCTGGCCCGTCAGGAACCCGGCGGCCAGTTCCAGCGCGGCGAACATGCCGTTGCACCCCTGACGCACTTCGGCCGTGGCCAGGCGACCGCCCACAAGGTGGCGTTGCAGGTACGACTGCGGATACCAGCCGACGGGGCCGTTGTTGTAGTTGTCGGCGTACAGGAGCAGGGAGAGGCCCGTCGGGTCCTGGCCGGACCGGGCGAGTGCTTGCCGGGCAGCGGCCAGAGCCATATCGACCGGAGGCACGTCACCGGCCACGGCGGCACCGGTGTACCCGGACTCCCGCGCCGGTCCCTCGGCGATCAGTCCGTCGGCCACCGCTTGCTCGATCGGGACTGTGTCGGGCAGGTGGACGCCGATGCCGCTGATGAAGACGTCGGTCACTTTCATAAGGGAATCCCCATACGGGTCAGGGCCGTTGCGGCCGGGCCACCACGTAGCAGGCCGGAAGTTTCAGGGGTGTGCCGTCGGCCAGTGTCTCGGTGGTGTGCATGGACAGGCTTCCGCTGGCGAGGAGTTCGAATCCGGAGGCGGCGAAGACCGCATCCAGCTCGGCCTCTCCCGCCGCCGTCTGCAGCCCGATGCCGAAGTAGGCCGACACACGGTCGAGCTTCGGCAAGTCATGGCGGCCGATGGTCATGAGGTATGCCATGTAGCGGTAGCTGTCGGGGGTGAGTTCCTGCGCGAACACGGTGCCGCGCGCGCCTGCGAGCAGGGCCAGCGAATGGATGCAGTTGTCCCGGTCGGCCGGAGCGAGCTGGTGGATGACACCGGACTGGTAGACGTTCACATCACCCAGCTCATCCCGGAACTCCCGCACGGCCGCCTCGTCCAGGAGGTCCAGCCGTCGGAATTCCACGTGGGGGCCGACGTTGAGCTGTCTGGCCTTGGCCAGCGCGGCCTCGGCGATGTCCACGCCCAGCACCCGCCCGAAGTGCCCCGCCAGGTAGGCGGTCTGGGTGCCGTTGCCGCAGCCCACGTCGACCAGTGGCAGCGCGGGGTCCAGGTGCGGTCCGAAGAGCTGGATGTGGGTGGCCGCGCCCAGCTCCGGCGGACAGTCCCAGAACGCCTCGCTCTCGCGCTGTGGAAGGTCCTGCCAGTAGGCCTCCCACAAGGGCCCGTATCGGCTTCCCATCCGGCTGTCCTGCCTTCCTTACACACGGGCTCTGGCGGCCCGCTGCGGTGCGGCGGGCCGGTGGTGGGTGTTCCGGGGTCCTAGAAGAGGGCCAGCGCCGAGGACGACGCCTTCAGATTGCCCAGGTGGGAGTGCCAGAGATGGGTCGGATCGGCCTCGACGGCCGCGACGTACTCCTTCATCGCGGTCAGGGCCGCGGGCTCGTCGGCGTCGTACACGTCACCCTGGAGCATGCGGATGACGTCCTCCCGGTAGCGAGGGTCGTCGATGAACGCGGTGAAGAGCACGTTCAGCCGGTAGTACATGGAGATGAAGTCGTACCAGATGTTCACCCCGCGCCGGAGCATGCTGACGTAGTCGTCGAAGCGGGGTTTGGTGAAGTCGTCGGCTTCGTACGCGGCGATGATGGACTTCGCGGCGAGCCGAGCGCTGTTCATCGCGACACTCACACCGCTGGAGAAGATCGGATCCACGAAGCGGGCGGCGTCCCCGATGAGGAGCCTGCTGTCGCCGGATATCTCCCGCATGCCGTAGCTGTAGTCGCCCTCGGACTTGAACTTCCGCAGCCGCTTGGCCTTGCGCAGAGCGTCGCCCAGTTCGGGCCGGCTGCCGACAGCCTTCCAGAAGAACCCCTCCAGGTCGTCCTTGGCCGCCTTGAACCTCTTCTTCTGTGTGACCACACCGATCGACGTGATGGTCTCGGTGATGGGGATCTGCCAGACCCAGGTGTCCTCCTCGGGCAGGAAGTGCACATGGATGTAGTCGGCGTCCTGGGGGCGCCGGGCCAGAGACTCGCGGTCCAGGTCCTCGAACCAGGTGTGCACCGCGTACTGGTTGAAGACCGGGTCGTTGACCTTGACCTTGAGCTGGCTGCCCAGCAGGGTCTGGCGGCCGGTGGCGTCGACCACCATGCGCACCGGGACCTCGGTCCGCTGGTTGCCGATCTTCATCTGGAGCACCGGCCGGTCCGCCCGGGAGAAGTCCACCCGGTTGACCCGTACTCCCTGGTAGATCCTGGCGCCCAGTTCCTCGGCGTGCTTCAGCAGGACGAGGTCGAACTCGCCCCGGTCGACGTGCCAGGCGTAGGTGCGGTCGACGCCGGGTTGTTCCCGCTCCTCGTAGGCGATCTCCGCGACGCCCAGCCCGTGCGAGCCCGCGTCGAACTCCATGGTGCTGGTCGGGCGGGTGTCCGAGGAGGTCCAGGCGGCGCCGTACTTGCGGACGAAGGGACCGTTCTCGATCTTGTCTATGGCGCCGATGTCGTGCAGGACCGGGATCACGGCCGGCACCAGCGACTCGCCCACGTGTTCCCGGGGGAAGACCTCGCTCTCGAACACCGCGACGGACAGCCCGGCCTTGGCCAGGTAGGAGGCCAGGGTCGAGCCCGCGGGACCGCCGCCGATGATGCCGACGTCGTAGTCGTACTCGTGGTCACTGTTCATGACGCAGCTCCTTCGCATACGTGCCACGTGGTCTGGGGAGGGGAACGCCGGTGGTCTCAACCTGAGGAATCCTGGAGGGAGAGCAACAGATCGGCGATGCTTTCCAGGTTCTGGAAGTGCTTCTTGACCATGTCGGTCGGAGGCACCCGCACGCCCAATTCCTGCCGGACGAAGGCGACCAGCCGGGCCGTTTCTATGGAGTTGAGCAGGCCCCAGTCGAGCAACGGCGTGGTCGTGTCGAACTGTTCGACGTCTTTGCCGTCAAGTAGTTCGGCGACGACGTAGTCGTTGAGTTTGGACAGGATCGTCGTGCGGTCGAGGTCGGTCACGTGTTCTCCTTCTGCCGAGGGGGCGTGAGCGAGGCGAGCAGGCGCGCACGGTCGGTCTTGCCGTTCGCGGTCCGGGGAAGGCTTGCGGCTGCCGACACGGAGTCGACGATCATGTAGGTCGGCAGCGACGCCGCGCAGTGGGCCTTGAGGGCGAGCAGGCCGGGCGGCTTTGAGTCGCTTGGTACCACGACGGCGTGCAACCGGGCCTCAAGACCCGTGCCGGTGACGACGACCGCGACGTCGGCAATGCCCGGGTGGGTGCTGAGTACGGCCTCGATCTCGCCGGGTTCGACCCGGTGGCCGCGGACTTTCATCATGGTGTCCTTGCGGCCCAGGTACTCCAGGTTGCCGTCGGCGTCGTAGCGGCCGAGATCCCCCGTGCGGTAGCCGCCCGGAGGCAGCCGGTCCTCATCCCAGTAGCCGAGCATGACCGTGGGACCGTCCACGACGATCTCGCCGGTGCCGTCCGCCGCCGTCCCGTCCAGCCTGATGACGTTGCCGGCGGCGGGTTTCCCGATCGGCAGCGGCCCGGACCGCCGGTCGTCGGCTTCCGTCAGCTGGTACCCGGCGCACACGTTGGTCTCGGTCGGGCCGTACCAGTTGAACAGCCGCACGCCGGGCCAGGCTGCCCGTAACCGCAGGGCGCTGCCGGTGGGGAAGGGCTCACCGGCGAAGACGCAGACGCGCAGGGCTGGGGGTGCGCCGGCGTCAAGGAGCCCGCCCGGTCGCATCATGAGCAGAAGCGCTGACGGCACCGAGTACCAGACGGTGATCTTCCGCTCGAAGAGGAAGTCCACCAGGGCCGAGGGCGCGTGAGCGAGGTCGTCCGGGACCAGGTCCACCGCCGCCCCGGCGTGGAAGGCGCCGTAGAGGTCGAAGACGGAGAGATCGAAGTTGAAGGGGGCGTGGTTGGCGAGTCGGTCGGCGGCGGACACACCGGTCTCGGCCACGGCCCACCGCACGAAGGCCAGCGCGTTGCGGTGACTCAGGCACACGCCCTTGGGGTCACCGGTCGAGCCGGAGGTGTAGAGGACGTACGCCGGATCGTCCGGCCGGGTGGGGTGCCACGGTGGCGCGGGCCGGGCGGCGGCCCGTGCCCGCACGGTGTCGAAGGTGACCAGGGGCGGTGCGGAAGCGGGCCAGCCCACTGCCGCCGCGGCCCCCGCGCCCGCTTGGTCCGTGACGACGAGGGCCGGTCGCAGGGTGGCTGCGATCCGGGCCACCCGGGGGGGCGGGTTGGCGGGCGCGAGGGGGCTGTAGACCGCGCCCAGGCGCAGGGCGGCCTGCGTCAGCGCGACGACGTCGGCACTCTTCGCGGCCCAGATCAGTACCGGGTCACCGGCGGTCACGCCGACGTCGGCGAGCCCGGCGGCGTACTGCTCGGCCATGCGGTCGAGTTCGTCGTACGACCAGGTCTCGGCGCCCAGGTGAACGGCGGGCGCGTCGGGGGTGGACCGTGCGGCGTCGGCCAGCAGGTGGTGGAGTCCGGCGGGTTCCGGGGGCGTCCTCATCGGCGTGTCCTCACAGACCCAGTTCGATGGCCACCAGCTGCCGCTGGATGTCCGAGGTGCCGGAGAAGAGGGTGGCAGCGACCGAGTCGCGCAGCGCTGACTCGATGCCGAACCCCTTGCGGAACCCCCGGCCGCCAAAGGTCCGCACGGCGTCGGTGGCGGTCGTCAGGGCTGCCTCCGAGACCGCGAGCTTCGACAGCGCGGCGGACAGTCCGCTCGTGCCGTTCTGGTCCATCTCCCAGCAGGTTCGGTAGAGCAGCAGCCGGGCGCTCTCCAGACGGATCTTCATGTCGACGACGCGGTTGGACACGGACTGGAACTCGGCGATACGACGTCCGAACTGGCGCCGTTCGCGCGCGTACGTCACGCATTCGTCGACCAGGCGTTCCTGAAGGCCGACGTAGAGCGCGAACAAGCAAGCGCGTTCCCAGCCCATCGAGTGCTGGAAGATCGCCGCCCCCTGCCCCGGTTCGCCGAGCACCGCCGACTCGGGCACCGGGCAGTCCCGGAACTCGACCGCTCCGGCCGGGCACCCTTCGAGACCGAGCTTGGCGAAGGGCTCAGCCGCCACCACGCCCGCTGCGTGCGCGTCCACCGCGAACCCGGTGGTGCCCCACTGCCGGGCCCCCGGGTCGGTCGTCGCGTAGACCACCAGGACGTCGGCCACCGGACCGTTGCTGACGAACGTCTTGGTCCCGTTCAGCAGATAGCCGTCCGGTACGCGGGTGGCGGTCGTGCGGAGGTTGCCGGTGTCCGACCCGGCCTCGGCCTCGGTCATGGCGTTCCCAGCGACGAGTTCGCCCGAGCAGAGCCCGGGGAGTGTCCGTGCCCGCAGCGCGGGCGAGCCGAACGCGACGATCGGCATCAGGCAGGCGAACAGGTGAGCGGCGGCGGCGAAGGCGAGCCCGGTGTCCGGGCAGCCCCGCCCGACCGCCTCGAAGACCCGCGCGGTGTCCAGTGCCCCAAGGCCCTGGCCACCGTACTCACAGGGAACGCAGGCACCCAGTACGCCCAGGTCGCCGAGGAACCGCCATGCCTCCCGGCTGAAGCCGTCCGGTTCCGAAACCGGATCCGCGGACGTCCGCCCGAAGTACTTCGTCACCTCGGAGAGGACGCTGTCATAGCGATGCTGCTGGTCGGCAGCCCAGCTGAACTCCATGGATCTCCACCGGTTTCCTCTCAGCTGCTGCCCCGGCGGGACGGTGACGCATCGTCAGGGGCACACGGAGGCTTTCGTCACAGACGTACGGGAACTTTGCTGAGCATGCCGATCGCCTCGGCGAAGAAGTAGATCCCCTGGAAGAAGGCCAGAGTGTCGCCCTTCTCCAGCCGCAGCTCGCGGTACATCACCACGCGGCGCGGGTCGCACTCGTTCGACAGCAACCGCTGCCAGCTGGCGAGGCCGCCGCGCAGGACGTAGTCGGCCGCCACGTCGGCGGGCTGTGCCGGCCCCAGCACGGCCGCCTTGACGCACTGCCCGTCCTGCCAGTCCACGTGCAGGTAGGCGGAGCTGTCCTGGCCGTCGGGCAGGCCGACGACCCCCAGCGCCCATGAGTACGAGTACGCCGAGCGCACCCCTTCGATCCACCGCCAGTAGTTGGGCAGCTTGGCCGCGCGTGCCTCCTCGTCCGGCCCGGCGTTCAACGCCCTGCGTACGTCCTCGGCCCACTCCTCGGTGAGGAACCCGGGCGCGGTCGGCGCCGCCTTCATCGTCACATCAGCCGTCATGACGTGCTCCTCAGCTCCGGGTCCGAATCGCGGAAACCATGCTGTCCAGGTCAGGGGGGAGGCTGATGCCGACGTCCGACAGCTTCATCCAGAGCTGGCGCATCATCTCTTGCTGGAGGCCGGCCAGGTCCCAGCCGAGCGGTTCGAGCGGGATCCGCCTGCTCGTCGTGGCGGAGACGGTCAAGGCCGCCCGGAGCGTGTCGTGGATGGCGAGCAGTAGCCGCGGATCCTCCTGTACCGAGTCACGCAGGAACCGCATGCCCGACTGCACATGGCGGGCCTCGTCCCGGCAGGACGCGGTGAACCCCGTGTAGTAGCCGGGGAGTAGGCCCCGGTTGCGGCAGAAGCTCAGCGTGACCTTCATGACGGTCAGCGCCAGCACGCCCTCGATCCACAGGAAGTACGAGGTGCCGTACCGCACACGGCGGACCGGATCCTCCGGGTCGCGCCGCAGGTCGTCGGCGAGGTACGCGAGGAGCCCGAACGAGCCGACGAAGGTCTCGGAAATGTAGCCGAACGACGAGTCGAGCAGTTCCTGCACCGACTGGCCGGGCAGGTCGACGACCTCCCGGTAGAAGCGGTCGAAGAAGACCATGTGCCGGGCCTCGTCCTCGACCTGGCTGGCGAGGAACATCTTCGACTCCTCGCTCCCGCCGAGCATGAACACCGGGAGCTCCACCTCGACCTGGCGTTCCCCGTGGTGGAAGCCCGCGGAGACGGCGGTGAACGCGTCGCGCTCCTCCTGCGTCATCCGGTTCCGCCAGTCGTCCACGTCCTGAGTGAAGTCGATCTCGAAGGCGTTCCAGCGCTGGCGGTGGTATCGCTGGTACAGGGCCGTGTAGTCCGGCAGCTTCTTGAGATCGGTGTGGAGATAGGCGATGACGTCGTCGATGTCAAGGTCGCGGATCTGGGAAAGGGTGGAACTGTCCACGCGGGATATCAGTTCCTGAGACAGCTTGGTCATGACCTCTTGGCTTTCTCTTATTCCATGCGCTAATCGCTGAGAATAGATAGAACGAAACATGATGGATCGAATTCCATGAAGTGTTCCGTGGAGCCAGGAATGCGAGAGGGGAGCAGTGGATCGAACTACTTGAACTCTATACCGGCTGAGGAACTTCAGGCGAGTGAGTGAGGGTAAACTAGAATTATTGCTGGTCTCGATCTTTAGCGCGCCCAGCAGAGTCGAAGGTCTTTGAGATGTAGTTGGTCTTGAGCTGCAAGCTCGTTGTCGCCTGCCGGTAAGTGCTGCCGGAAGCTGCGCGTCCTGTAACCGGGTGATCCCCGCGAACTGGGCGCGGGCCGGGTGGGCGTCGGAGGCGGCCGTAGTACCGCGACGAGCCGGCGGACAACACAACCGCCGGCCAGGGCAGGGTCGCTGCTTCGTCGATGCGCAGATTGTCTGGAGGCTTGGTGAGTGCCGTTTCGGCTGGTTCCGCCACGTCGGGATCTCTGAAAGCTGGGTCCGGTCCGAGCCTTGCAGCAGGTCGTAACAAACGGCCCGCCGGGCGGGTTGTCGGCGGCGTTCCCGAACCGGTGAGCCAGGCAGTCGCACTCCCGGGTGACCAAGTCGGACTGCCCGGGCATCGGTACGGAAGACTGCGACTGCGATACCAGGGGCCTCCTGCTGCTCAGTGATTCACACCAACGAGCTGTTCAGGAGGCCCCGCTTGTATGCGCCGAGCCCCCCCCGCGACCACCCGATCGGGACTTCCATCCGATCGGCAAACCCCAAGATCGGTACCACAACAGCTACTTACTCGGAGGATCAAGGTGGTGCAGGTCGAGTGCGTCGTTGGCGTACAGCTCCCGCAGTCGCTTCTTGTCGGCCTTGCCGACACTCGTCTTCGGTAGCGCAACCACGAAGGTCCACCGCTCGGGCAACTGCCACCGGGGCACCCGTTCGGACAGGAACGCACGCAGTTCAGCCGGGGTCGCATGGTGTCCTGCATGCAGGACGACCGCGACCAAGGGCCGTTCGCCCCATCGCTCGTCAGGCACCCCGATCGAGGCGGCCTCAGCCACCGCGGGGTGCGCCATCACCTGGTTCTCCAGGTCAATCGAGGAGATCCACTCACCACCGGATTTGATCACGTCCTTGGTCCGGTCGGTCAGGGTCAGATAGCCGTCGGGACTGATCCGGCCGACGTCCCCGGTGCGCAGCCAGCCGTCATGGAACTGATCCGGATCGACACCGCCGTAGTAGCCGCCCGCCACCCACGGCCCGCGCAGTTCCACTTCGCCGACGCTCTCGTCATCCCAGGGCAGTTCCCGGCCCGCGTCGTCGAGCAGCCGGGCCCGCACCGGCGCCGGGAAACGGCCCTGGGAGAGGCGGTAGGCCCAGGCCTGTTCGGGGTCCGCGCCGGCCGGCGGTCGGGCGACCGTGCCCAGCGGGGAGGTCTCGGTCATGCCCCAGGAGTGCAGGAGGGGTACGCCGTGGCGCTCCTCGTACGCCTTGAAGAGGGCGGGCGGGCATGCGGAGCCGCCGACCACGATCTCCCGCAGGTGTGAGATGTCCTGCGGTGCGGACTCGAGGTACCGCAGCACAGCCTGCCAGATCGTGGGCACGCCGCAGGCCAGTGTCGGTCGCTCGGAGGCGAGCATCCGCGCGATGTCCGCGGACTGGAGGAAACGATCCGGCAGGATCAGCGAGCCGCCGATCACCGCCGATGAGTGGGGTAGCCCCCAGGCCAGTACATGGAACATGGGTACGAGGACCAGGGACCTGTCTCCCTGGTACAGGCACGTGCTGTTCGTCATGCAGTCCTGGAGGGAGTGCAGCCAGATCGACCGGTGCGAGTAGACGACTCCCTTCGGGTCACCGGTGGTGCCGGAGGTGTAGCACATGGCGGCGGCCTGGCGTTCGTCGATGTCGGGCCAGGGGAAGTCGTCCGGCTGCCCGGCCAGCAGGTCGTCGTAGCCGTGTACTTCGACGGTGGCGGGGGCCTGGAGAGTGCTCGGGTCGCCGTTGACTACCACGACGTGCCGGACCGTCGTCATCCGCGGCAGCAGCTCGGCCAGATGCGGCACGAGCGAGCCGTCAACCAGGACGACATGGTCCTCGGCGTGATTGACGGTGTAGATCAACTGGCCGGGGAACAGCCGGACGTTCAGGGTGTGCAGCACAGCGCCCATGGCGGGGACGGCGAAGTACGCGGTCAGGTGCTCGGCGTTGTTCCACATGAAGGTGGCCACCCGTTGGTCACCGGTGACACCGAGCCCGCGCAGCGCGTGAGCCAGCCGCGCGGCGTCCCGGCCGACCTCTCTGTACGTCGTACGCCGGGGCTCGCCTTCCGTCCAGGTGGTGACCTGGACATCCGCGTGCACGCGACGCGTGTACTGGAGGAGATCCGCCAGGGAGAACTGTCCGTTCTGCATGGTGCTCAACATGGGACTGCTCCAGTACGGGCCATGGGGCACGGGGATGGAATGCGAGGGGACGTGGACTCCAGCGACCCTGGTTATTTCACGTACTGTGGAAGCACCATCGGCGGCCAGCAGGTCTCATCGAAAATCTGCCTGGCGAACATTCGGGAGATCAGTGCGGTTCGGCTGGGCGCGTCGAATTTCCGCAGCAGGCCGCTGATGTGGTATTCGACGCCCTGTCGGCTCATGCTCAGCCGTGAGGCGATTTGGTTAGACGAGTCGCCCATCGCGATGCCCTCGACGATGCGGGCGGCGATCCTGCTCAGCGTGACCTGTTTCTCACTGTAGGGCGCACCGTACTGACGCCTGATGATCACCAGCGCCATCCTGCCACCGTCGACGCGGTTGCCTTCAACAGCGAAGACATGTACGTGAATGTCGTTCACGCTTCCGTCGAGTGTCGCACCGACAAAGCGCTCTACGATGTGTTCTTTTTTGCTTTGAAATAGGTCATCGAGGTGATGGGTCAGGCGGCTTCCGGGATTTAGTCTCAAAATATCGCGGAACGACAATTGCTTGATTGATTCAATGGCATTTCCGGTAATTCGGGCGAAATTCTCACTGGTAGCCGCGATATGGAAACATGGGGCAACGAGGGCTGCGCAAAGGCTGGTCTCGTCCATTAGTTTTAAGAAATCATCAAATTGCCGCGTGGGACTGCTGCATCCTCCTCTGCAGGTCCAGGAATTATCTATTCGTGCTACATGCTTGCCCGCTTTTGTGGCCATCGGGTGAGCCCTTCTGAATCCAAAGCATGTATCGGTCTCTGCTGTAGTTGGTCCCGGCGCTCAATTGGTCGGGAGGGCCCTCGTAGCGCAAAAATCTCATGCGTCGAAAGGGTGATTTACCCCTGGTGTGCTAACCGGAGGGGGGTAGTCCGTTCTTTCCCATGCCGATACGGGGTCAATCTCGATGGGATTGTGACCTAAGTCACTGATGGATGCTTCGTGGTGATTGCCGGTGGGGGCTTCCAAGCCCGGGCAGGTCGAGCACCCAGATGTCGCGTCGGGTGGACACCGGATTCCGTGGCTCCGGCGGGCTTGCGCTCTTCCCGAGCATGGGTGATCACGTCGGTCCAGGGCCGCGCGCCGCGAGACGGAGGTAGCGGCGGCCGATGGTGATGAGCCGGCCTGCGGTGCGGAACACCCGGAACCAAGGTGGTGTGGGTTCCCGGAGGCGGACGGTGTCGTGAAGGGGGGCGCAGACCGGTTGCGTGGACGGTGCGGATGCGGTCCTTGGCCCCACGCGCGCTGACGGTGGCGCAGTTCCAGGTCCGTGATCGGCGCGGATGACATGGGGGATGGTCATGCCGACCGAGTACGACACCCCCCATCGGGCAAGCCGGGCGGCGAACCCGTGCCACTGTCGACGTCTCATGGCGCCGCCGGCGTTACGGGTCAAGATCTGTTCTCCCCGCCGGAACCGTCCTCGCTGGATGCCGCACGAGACACCGATTCCTCCACGGCCCCCACCTCGCACAACTCGACCGACGGGCCGTCCGAGGCACCCGCCTCAACACGCCTCAGCACCGCCTCGGACTCGGCAGTGCACCACGTCCGTGGACGTGGCTCGAAACGGCAAGGACGGTCAGTACAGCGGATCCGAGTTCTTCCCGGACTGGGGTGGGAAGGGCTCTACCGCCGCTCCGGAAAGAGTGGGACTTCTCGTGGTTTACGTTGGGGTATGCCCAGCCATGCGGGTTGCCCGGCTAGCCTCGCGCTATGACTTCACGGGACACCGAAGCGGTGTGGCCCTCTCCGGACAGGGTTTTCGACTGGTTGGAAAAAGAGTTCGCACGGCGGGCAGAGGCTGGGATTTTTCGGCGGTTGCGGACACGCGGAGCCGAGGACGAATTCATCGCCCTGCAGGGTAACGACTACCTCGGGCTGAGCCGGGACGAGCGGGTTGTCGAGGCGGCGGTCGAGGCCACCCGCCGCTGGGGAACCAGCTCCACCGGATCCCGTGTGGTCAGCGGATCCACGGCGCTGCACGCCGAGTTCGAAGAAGAACTGGCGGACTTCACCGGGGCCGAGGCGGCACTGGTTTTCTCTTCCGGATACATGGCCAACCTGAGCGCGATCACGACGCTCTCCGGACCGGAGTCCGTCATTGTCACCGACCAGGACATCCACGCCTCATTGATCGACGGGTGTCGGCTGTCCCGGTCGGAGGTCTCCGTGGCGCCACATCTCGACGTGAAGGCGATGGGCGAAGTACTGCGGAACCGTCGACAGCCGAACGCGCTCGTGATCACCGACTCGGTTTTCTCGGTCGACGGCGACCTAGCTCCGCTCAGCGACGTGATCGAGGTCTGCCGACGACACCAGGCCGCCCTGCTTGTCGACGACGCGCACGGCTTCGGAGTACTCGGTGAGGGTGGCAGGGGCGCCGCGCACGCCGCGGGCCTTGCCTCCGCCCCGGACGTTGTCACCTCGCTCACCCTCTCCAAGTCTCTCGGCGCACAGGGAGGCGCGGTCTTCGGCCCCCGGCGGGCGATCCGTCAGATGGTCGAGAGCGCCCGCACCTTCATCTTCGACACCGGCCTTGCCCCGGCCAGCGTGGCAGCAGCGCTTGCGGCCCTGCGGATCATGCGCACCGAGCCCGATCTGGTGCCACGCGCCAGGGGCATCGCTGCGGACATGTCGACGCGGCTGAAGGAACGCGGCTTCACCGTGAGCACGCCCGATGCGGCGGTGGTGTCCGTCCGGGCGCCCTCGCCGAAGGCCGCCGACGAGTGGGCGAGACACTGCGCTGAACGGGGCGTCCGCGTGGGTTGCTTCCGGCCGCCCGCAGTGACTGACGGCATCTCCCGCATCCGCATCGCATCCCGCGCGGACCTCACCCCCGCCCAGGTCGACCGGGCAGTGACGGTGATCACGGAGACCGCACCAGAGGGGGCGCTGACGTCTTGACCTTGCCATTGCGGTAGAAGTGATGAGGTGTCGCTGATCGTCGGCTGTCGGGTGGACGACGCGATTTCAGTTGGCGGTTTCCGCCCAGTTGCTGAAAGCCCGTCACCGCACCGCGGGCACGCGTCCTACCGCTGGGCGGTGAACTCGCCGGAGCCACCGGGACATACCTTCGAAGTTCCCGTCCGGTGCTGGTACAACGTCTGCACCGTTGAAGGTGAAGGGCACCTTCACCTTCAACAGGCCCTGCTTCCAGTCATGCGCGCTGCATCCGAGGAACGGCGGGAATCGCAGGACGGGGCAGCCGTTCCGCTGGGGAGTTGCCGCCAGCTCATCCGTACCTCGCCGCCGACACCCTGACAACAGCCTCCGAACGGCAGCCGCGTGATCTCTCACTCGGCCTCGCCGATGGTCACGGTGCGGGATCCCGGAGTGAAGTCGTCGAAGGACTGTTCCCAGGACTCGCCGGGCCAGTAGTAGGTCACGCGGCGCTCAGAGGGCTCGTAGTGGGCGGTGTAGATCGTCCCCTGGCCCTCTTCGTACGCGGACTGATACAGCGGCGGTTTCAGCATCGCCCTCACGTTCGTGCCCGTCGCGCGCACGGCCCTCAGCCGCTCCTGGGTCCGGGTGGACCGTTCCTGCTTGTCGGGCACGGGCATGTGCTGGTGGTTGGCGGCGCACGCGTCCGGTGCCAGGATCAGCGGGATGTCCGGTCCCACGTGGACCGTCACCGCTTTCTCGGAGTCGACGAGGGTGACGTTCTGAGGGATGCTGATCGGTATGGACCGCAGCCTGGCGATCGCGTCGTCCACGGTGCCGCAGGTCTCCAGCAGGTAGCGCAGCACGATGAAGATGGCGAACCCGGGGCCGTGGACGAACCGTCCGCCGAAGGTGTGCGAGACCGCGAGCCCGGCATCGTTCATCCCGTCCAGCAGGCCCCAGGCCGCGACCTGCATGCCGATCACCGGACGGAGGAAGCGTGAGAAGGCGATGGTGCCCTCGTACTGGTCGGGGCTGAAGTCGTAGTTGCGCAGCAGGGTGCCCCTGTCGCCGATCTGGGTGCAGCTTGCGAAGAACGGCCGCACGGTCGCAAGAGTGAGGAAGGTCTCCCCGCCGGGCCGGTCGAGCTGATGGGCGAGCCGGTCGAGCACCGGGACCAGTTCCGGCATGTGCGCATGGAAAAGCTTCCGAGCGCGCTCCGCGCCCTCTGAGCTCCCGCTCTCCTCGTTCATCCAGCCCTCGACAAGCGGCCACAGCGCCTGCGCATGGGCGGTCCATCGCCCGTCGCCACCGTTGCCCAAGTCGAGGGAACGGAAGGCCGCCTGCCGATGATTCACGGTTGCCACTCCCTTGGAAGGTCGTGCGAACTGGCGGAATTTTAGGTTGTCAGTGATGTCACGAGCAATGGGCTGCTCACATGACACCTCCGACTCAAATTTTCAAGGCGCGGAATTGGAGGCTGGGATTCCCAGAGATGCGGAGGATAGTGACAGGCAGTGAGCCTTTTCCAGTAATGGATCACGACAGTGAGCCTTTCCCAGTAATGGATCACGACAGTGTGTGATCGTTCAGATGGTGCGGTCGTACTCGAGTTGGAGCAGGACGAGGGCTGCGGCGGCGATCTTCGTGATGCGGCTGGGGTCGAGGCTGACCCTGTGCAGGGCCTTGAAGGTCGTCTTGAGCAGGGAGTTGGCGCGCTCACAGACAACGTGGATGCCGCGGATGACCTTGTTGTACGTCTGCTGGGCCTCGGTCAGCTCGCCTCCGGCGGGCTTCTTGACGGGGTGGCGGAAGCCGTCGCCGACGTTCTCGTAGCCGAGGTCGACCAGGGTCGGCATGTCCAGCTCGGCCGCGATGCGGTTGAGCGCCTCGACCAGTCCGTGGTGGCGGGCGCAGGTGGTGTCGTGCTCCCGGCCCGGCCGTACCGGCGAGACCCAGATCGGCCAGCCATCCGGCGTGGCGATGACCTGCACGTTCCCGCCATGGTGCTTGTGTTTTCCGGACCACCAGAGGTCTGCTCCGTTGGGGCCCGGAGCGGCGACGCGGTCGGTGCGGATGACGGTGCCGTCGAGGTTCAGATGCGTCAGCCCGGCCGCCTTCGCACGCTCCAGCGCGGTCGCCAGGTCCGGTGCTCCGGCCGCCAGAACGGTCAGCCCCTCGTGGAGGTAGCGGTAGGAGGTGGAGGCTGACAGGCCGTTGTCACGGGCGAGTTGGGCCAGCCGGGTGCCGTCGAGGAACCAGCGCAGCACGAATACCGCCTGCTTGAAGCAGCCCAGCGCACGCCGCCCCTTGCGGGTCCTGGCCACGATCCGGTGGTCGCGCAGCAGCCGGGCCAGGTGCTCGGCGGTGGACCGCTTCACATCGAGCACGGCGGTGTATGTGACACTGGTCGGCACGTGAGGCCCTCGGTCGGATCTTTCTGTCGCAAGATCGTTCCTACCAGGGGCCTTACGCCTGCCCGGACTTGGGGATACCACTCCCCGCGCTCACGGACGGTGGCCGACGGTTACTGGGAACAGCTCAGTGAGTCTTTGCCAGTAACGGATTATGACGTTCTGTGATTGATCAGATGGTGCGGTCGTACTCGAGCTGGAGCAGGACGAGGGCTGCGGCGGCGATCTTGAATGCGGCTGGGGTCGAGGCTGACCCGGCGCAGGGCCTTGAAGGTAATCTTGAGCAGGGAGTTGGCAGACCCCGTGGATGCCGCCGATGACCTTGTTGTAGGTCTGCTTGGCCTCGGTCAGTTCGCCACCGACGGGCTTCTTGTGCGGGTGGCGGAAGCCGTCGCCGACGTTCTCGTAGCCGAGGTCGACGAGGGTCGGCATGTCCAGCTCGACGGCGATCGAGAGGCGATCTGACGGGCGAACTCGTCGTGGTCGGCTCAACACGCCTGGCGACCAACCAGCTTGCCGCCGCCCTGGGCGAATTGCGTCGCATTCATCCGCGCCTGCAGGTGACCCTCGTCGAGGAACCCGCGCCGGTGGGGATGGAACACCTCGACCGCCTGGGCGCGGTCGATCTGGTGCTGTACCACAGCCTCACTCCCGAGTGCGGCTACGACGCCTACGAACTGGGTGAGGAGCTCTATGCCGCGATCCTCCCGGCCCACCACCCCTTGCACCGGGCCGCCTGAGTAGGGTTGGAGGACCTGGCCAGTGAAGGCTGGGTGCGGTTCACCCGCGGCAGCCTTCTGGACGAACAACTCGGCCAGATCCTGAAGGACGCCGGACTCACCGCCGCGGCCGTGGCCCGCGCATCCCGGATCTCCAGAGCGGTACGACTGGTCGCCCACGGCCTGGGCGTGACCATGATCCCAGCCTCCGCCGTCCCCCTCCCCTGCACCCGCTTGGCCAAGCCACTGACCCCCGCCCTCTCCGAACGGGTCCTGGCCGGCCTGCGCCGAGACCCGGGACCTGCCGAAACCGCCCTGCTGGACCTGCTCCGACAACAGGACTGGTCAAATCCGGCTACCGTCGGCAGCGCGACGCCCCACTTGGCGGCCTCTGGGGGACCGGCAGGTCGGCTTCCCGCCCGGCCTGCCGGGCTCGTCCGCACTCGGTCATCTGCCCTCGGGCAAGTCCACCGCGAACTCCCCGGAGGGGGGTACCCCCGGCCTGGCTGATCCTGGCCGCCACCGTCTACAACCTCACTTCATGCCGTCCAGTCTCAAGGACAACCGTGCCCCGCGCCTGGCACCGCTGCCGGGAGATCCTGCAGAACACCATGCGGTCCGCGCCGCTCGACATGGCGGCCCAGCCCGCAGGAGGGCAAGCGCGTCTGCCGACGCTCAAGCTGCATAGACGCTGACGTGTTCGACCGTGCTGGTTCTGTGCTGACTTGGATTTCACAAGAGCCCGTTTCTGCAGGTGGGAGCGTTGTGGTGAACGTTCCGGTTCAATGTGTAATCGGAAAATTACTGTACGTTAATGCGATGCGTGGATCCGGGGTCGAGCCCTCTCGGGAGCTCGGCCCCTTCCGTGTTGTTGGGCGAGCGATACCCTTCGACGGCGGCGCTGTCGAGGTAGTCTTACTATTTCGAATAGCTCACATCTGCATACCGAGAGTGCAGCCGATGAGCTAGTAGGGCTTGGTTATCTTGGATGGGGAATAGCGTGTCGGCCTCGCGGGGGTGAGGGCCATGACCCCGCAGGAGCTGGTGGAGGCCCAGGACCGGCTGGCGGCGTTCGCGGCCGAGGTGTTCGCCCCGCTGGGGCGGGTTGACCGGCGGCGGTGGGGCGAGCGGTATGTGCGGGGGCTGCTCGGCGAGGGGCGGCGCAAGTCGATGGAGCCGATGGCGGCCCGGCTGGGGGTGGACCGGCAGGGGCTGCAGCAGTTCCTGGCCGACTCCCCGTGGTCGTACCAGATGGTGCTGGCCGAGGTGGCCTGGAGGATGGAGCCGGTCATCCGCCCGGATGCCTGGGTGGTCGATGACGTGTCCTTCCCCGAGGACGGGCACGCCTCCCCGGGCGTGGCCGCGCAGTGCTGCGGGGCGTTGGGCAAAACCGCGAACTGCCAGGTCGCGCCGAGCGTGCACCTGGTCACCGATGCCGCCTCCTGCCCGGTGAACCGGCGGCTGTTCCTGCCGGCCGCGTGGGATGCGGCCGCCGCGCCCGCCGAGGAGGCCGGCCGGGCGGAGCACAGGCGGCGCCGGGCCCGGATCCCCGCCGGCGTGGGGCATGCCGAGAAGTGGCAGCTGGCCGTCGACATGGTCGACGAGCTGCGCTGCTGGGGCCTGGAGCCGCCGCTGGTGGTGGCCGACGAGGGCTACGGGCAGGACGGGGCCTTCCGCGAGGCGCTGACCGAGCGCGGCATCGCCTACGTGGTCGGGGCGCGCTCGGACACCGCGGTCCTGCCCGAGACCGCCACGCGCACCGCCCCTGCCTGGTCGGGCACCGGCCGCAAGCCCGTTGTGCGCTACCGGGACCAGCCCGTCGCGGTGCGCGAGCTGGTCCTGGGCATCGGGCGCGGCGCCCTGCACCGGGTGACCTGGCGCCAGGGCTCCAAGGGGCCGCTGCGCTCGCGGTTCGCCGCACTGCGGGTGCGCCCGGCCGGGGTCCGCCTGCGCCGGGCGCACCGGGGCGCGGACCTTCCGGTGTGCTGGCTGCTGGCCGAGTGGCCCGCCGGGGAGGAACAGCCGGTGAAGTACTGGCTGTCCACCCTGCCGGCTGACACCCCGCTGCGGCACCTGGTGCGTGCGGCGAAGATCCGCTGGCGGGTGGAGCACGACTACCGGGAACTGAAGACCGCCCTGGGACTGGGCCACTTCGAAGGCCGCACCTTCAACGGCTTCCTGCGGCACGTCACCCTGGCCTCGGTGGCGCAGGCGTTCTGCACCCTGGAGCGGCTGTGCCCGCCAGCAGCGGCCACGGCCTGACGACCTACCAGGTTGTGGCCGAGCTCCAAGTCCTCCTCGTCTGCTGGGCAGGAACATGCCCCACCTGCCGAAGACCCTGGACCCGATACGACACGCCGGCCCCAACCTAACCAAGCCCTACTAGTTCACTGCTCACCATTGTTTTCCCGATGCCCACTCGCCCGTTGAGTACAACCGGTACGCCGTCGTCTGCCCGGTCCAGAACCCAGGAAGCAATTCGTCCACCAGTTCGGACCTTCCGAGGAAACTTGGATCGCGGTGCGGGAGCGCAAAACTCTCGTTCATCTGTGCATGTCCCTGAGCCACTCGCTGTTCGACTTCAGATGCCGCAGGTTGACCCATTCCTGGGCGAGGCGATCTTCGCCGCACAACAGCGCGGTCGCCATGGCCTGGTGCGAAGGATCAAGCCATCGGACTCGGCCGGTTGCCTGCTGTGTCGTAAGGCGTCTCTCCTTGCGCGGCAACGGGGTGCCGATGCCAAGCAGCGCGTCATAGAGCCCGACCGCAGGCAGAACTGCGGGGAGGTTGTTGTCCTTGGCGGCCTCCTTGGCAGCCGCCGCCGGGATCGACAATCCGGTCGGGTCGAGGTCGCCGAAGTAGCGGATCTCCGCGATCTTGCCGCGTCGAAGCATCTTGACACCGGCGAGTGAGGCCAAGAACGAACTTCCCATCCCACAGGCCACGTAGCCGACTGCGTGGTCCTTCATCCCGTCCAACGCCTCTATCAACGACCAGCATGTGGTGACGTTCTCTACGACCAGGAGAATGTCACCGTCGCCGATGCGCCCGTAGTAACCGTCGCTCTCTGCGATGAGTCTCTCAGTGAGGATTTGAGGCGGCGCTGAATACATTTGCAATAGTTTGTACAGAGCTTCCCGGTCTGAGAAGAACGGACCGCCCAACTCGTCGAACGCCTTTTCTTCGGCATCGAACCATCCCGAATAGGTGCGACTGCCGAAGATGTCAAGAGCACGCTCACGTTTCGGCGCAGGTTTCATGTCAGGCTCGGAGAGGAGCCAGTTGTTGACCGCGCGGTAGCCGATCCGGGTTCTGGGCGCGGCGTTGTCCCAGTACCCGGCCACCTTGCGCATGTTCGGATGCAAGGGTGGAAGAGGCTCCCGCACCTTCATCGCCGCCTGGTGGGTGGGCAGCACCCACACGCCCTTTGGCAACGGAATTCTCTCCCCGTCGTCGCCCTTCATCGCCGTGATGGCCCCGCACTCGTACAGCTCGTCCAGATGACGGCTCAGAACCACCGACTCCAGCTCGTCCTCCACCTTCGGATGGGGCACCGTACGGAAGACACGGCGCAACTCCGGCAGAGAGACGCGCGTCTTACGTGTGCCGTCCCATTTCTTCTGCGAACGGGCGTGTTCGTGAAGCGCGCTCAGCAGGTCACGCGCGGGACGACTCAGATCGGTCAACGCTCTCTTCCTCGGGATCCTGGTGGTGGTTATTCTCTGCGTCGGCACGGGCGTGATACCTGATGGACGTGATCACCGGGTTCTCGCCCTCCTCAAGAGGCTCGAGAAGATGCTTCCTCCTGTCGCCCACGACGGTGAGGTACATGCGGTGTGCGCGTAGGTCGGCGTCATTCCGCAGACGGATGACGAGCGGGAAGGAGTCCAGGACCGCCAGGTCGTTCAGCCCTGTGGTGTAGATGAGTTGGACACCCAGCGCACGGGCGACCGACTGCTGAAGCCTCAGCAGATAACCGGCCGAGGCGCGACCGATCGGGTTGTCCAGGAACAGCACGCCCGAGTTCCGGCGGTGCTGCACCCTGCCCTTCTCATTCGCGCGCAGCGCTGCCATGGTGCAGTAGAGGACGATGGCAGCGGTCAGCACCTGGCCGCCCGAGAAGAGGTCTTTCATGGCCGAGACGGGCACCCGTTCCGTCCGTAGAACGGCGTCCGGTTTGAGGATCCGCACCCGGAACCCTTTAGGAGCCACTGCTTCGGTCACGCCGCGTAGCAGCAAGGCCAGGCCGTCCCGTTTGATCTCTTTTCCATGGATCACGGCTTCGGCGGTCTCGTCCACGAGGGTGCCGAGCCGGTCCTCCAGCGCCTGTTCGGAGACCTCGGTGAAGCGGATCCGCAGGAATTCCTGCTCGGACCACTCCTGCAGCCCTCTGGGCAGCCGGGAAAGGGACTGTGCCCGCTTCAAGGTCCGCAGTGCCTCCTGCACCTGCTGGCACAGCTGGAGCACGATCTGTCGGCGGTGCCGTTCGATGGAGTCCAGGTCCACGGTGAGGCTACGCAGTCTGGGGCGAAGGCTGTCGCTCCATTCGGCCGCCCGCGCTGGTAGTTCGGCACGAGGACACGACTGGATGACGGTGCGGCTGGGGGAGGGCAGCCCCCCGAACCGCGCGTCCGCGGCGAACCCGACCAGCTGGTCGGTCAACGTTCGTTCTTCGGCGAGTGCCGTCTCGACCTTTGTCCCGATCCGGTCGTACTCGGTCTTCAGTGCGGTGTGCCGGTCCCGGGCGGCCGAGACACCGCCCTCGTACGGTATGTCGTCTTCGCGAGGCTCAGCCGACCGGGACAAGACGGTGATCAGGTCCGTGAAGTTCTTCGCGGAGGAGCGCAGGGCAGCGGCGGTACGCTCGGCACGCTCGCTGTGGTAGGCGATTTCGCGCCGGATACGTTCTGCCTCGTCCCGATCGTGCTCCGCCGCCTCGATCAGACGCATACCGTGTATGACGTGCAGAGGTGGGCCGAAGGGAGCGAGGTCCACGTCGGTGAGCGGTTCCGGAAAGTCTTTGAGGACCGCTCGGTGTTCCGCGACACTCGCGTCCGCCTCGGACAGTGAGGTCTGGCAGTCGGTGACCGCCTGTTCAGCACGGCGTTGAGCGGCGGCCCGGCTCGCGCCGTCCACTCCGTCAGGACCGTTCAGCAACGCCTGGGCAGCTGCTCGTGTTTCGGGAGAATCATCACCCAGCTCCTGCGCCGCTTGCTTCTCGCGTTGCTCCGCCTGACGCATGTCGAGGAGCAGGTCGGCTCCGACAGATGCCCGTTCGTACTCGATGGCCGCTGCCTCATAGGAACGGCGCAGCACGGGGAGCGGTTCCGCCGGAACCTCTGTCTTGTTCTCCGCAACGGCGTCGGCGCCCGGAAGCTCATTCAGTTCGGCGGTCATACGGTGTGCGGAGCCGGTCAGGCGGTCCATCGTGCGCACGTGCTCGGCGCTCGCGGCCCGGTGACTTTCGGCGGCCGTTTCTGCCTGTTGAGCGGCCTCCCGTGCTCGCGCCTCCGCCGTCCGAGCCTGGTCCACAGCGGTCTGCCAGTCGGGGATCCGCTCCTCCTGGATGGCCAGCCCACTCAACGTGGACTTACGGGTTTCCAGTGCCGACTGTGCCGTACGAAGCGGCGGAATGGCTTCGCGGATGGCCTTGAGACGGGCGGCTGCAACCTCCCGCTTCTCGGTCTGCTCGGTCAGCGCCTCCTGGGCCTCGTCGTGAGCCTGCATCCGGACGGTGACGATCTCGCGCAGTTCGGCGAGCTTTCCTTCAGGGAAGTCCACCCGCCACTCCTCAAGTCGGTTGAGCAGCGAGAGAAACATACGTTGCCGAGCGTCCAACTCGGCGATCCGCGCGCGGTGTTCGTCATGGCGACGACCGAGGGTGAGCCGCTCCTCCGCGGCTGCTCTCTCGTCGTACAGCGCCGGATGCGGAGGCACCACGAAATCCAGCCCGGCGAGTGATGCGTCGGGTTCGTGCATGTCCGTGGTGGTGCCCAGCGCCACCAGCGTGCTGGGCCACAGCTTCCGGGAGACCAGGATCTCCGTTGCCCGTGCCGTCTGCTCGGGATCATTCAGGAGTACACCCGTGACCAGATGCGGCACGCGCTCGATGAGCGTACGGCGCTGCTCAACCCGGGGCAGACCGGCGAGGTAGTCCCAGCCGGTATAGGCGTCGACACCGGCTTCTCGCAATGTCTCGCACGCTTCCGCGGCCTCCGGGGCGGGCGGCAGCAGTTCGTTCGTCTCCAACGCAAGCCTGGCACGTTCGTCACGGACCATGGCGATACGGATCTCGGTCCTTGCCACATCAGCGGCGTCACGTCGCTGAGCGAGCTTGCCAACCAGCCTGGGAGCGTCCACCTCCAGGTCGAGACGTTCGATGTCCAGGAGTGCGAGCGGCTGGATATCCGCTTCTAGGGCACGGGTGCGCTCGTCGGCTCTCGTCCAGTCGCGGCGGGCCAGATCAAGAGAGTGCCGGGCCTCGGCCAAAGTCTGCTCAGCGGCTCGGCAAGCTCGGTGGGAAGCATCGTGAAGCCCCGCCGCGTCCTCGGCGGCGGATTCCTGCCGGGATATCTCCTCGGCGTTCTTACGGGCCTCCTCCTCGGCTTGCCGCGCGGCGTCACGAGCCGTCACGCCGTCACTCAGCAGACCGTCGCGCACAGCGTCCGCAAGGGCGTTCCGCACTTCCTGGATACGGGTGTCGAGCGCCTTGGCCTGCGCCCGGTGCTCGGCAGCTAGGCCGACGGCCGCGTTGTGCTCGGTCTGAGCCTGCTCGGACAGCGTGCGTTCGCTCTCTGCCTGACGCCGCGCCGTCTCCGCCTGCTCAGTGAGGCGCCGTGACATGGTGCGCAATGCCCCGACGAGAACCTCCAGCGCGGCGTCCCGGGCCTGAAGTGCCGGAAGGGCGGCTTCCTCAGTACGCCGGACCAGCTCACGCAACCGGTTCGCGTTGGCGGTCGCTTCCAGGCTCTTGGCCAGGCGGGGTACGACCTTCCAGGCGCGTTCGGTCTCCTGCGCTCGGTTCCACGCGGCGCGGGCCTTCTGCTGTTCCTCCTCGGCTTCGGTCAGCTTCAACAAGGCTGTGAGGCGGCCAAGTTCACGAGCAGCGGCCGCGAGCTTCTCGTGGTGGAACACGGCCCGCCGCAGGTCGCCGCCAAGGCGTTTGGTGACTTCCTCGCTCGCCTTCGCGGCCTCGACCTCACGGAACGCGCGTACCTTCACCGAACGGACAAAGGTGTCCAGCGTCTTCCTCGCGGCCCGCTGTTCCTCCTGGGCAGTGAGAGCGGTGATGTGGATGCCGGCCAGCGGTTCGAGGAAATCCAGCGCGCCGGCCACAAAGTCCCGTTCCAAGGTCAGCGCACCACGCCTGCCGAGCTTGTCGCCGTAGGAGTTCAGCAGGTTGGCGAGATCCTGTGCCGGTCCGGTGGGCACCACGGCTGACAACAGGAACTCTACGAAAGCGGCGTCGCTGGCGAAGGAGAAGACGTCGGCCGCCTCGCCTTCCCCGGCGTTCATTGCCCGTTGGTAGCGGAAGAGTTCGGGATCCAAGCCGAGGTCTGTGAGTCGTTCCGTCCACTCCGACTGAACGCGGAAATGATTGAACTCAAGTTCGGGATCAGCTCGTTGGGCCTCGTCGAGTTCGCCGATGAAGTCGGCCAGCCGCAGATATCGTCCGTCCTCGGCCACGGGGAGGGTGTCGAGTGTGGTCTCCCGTGTAGGGCGGAAGTGGTACCAGCGTTCCACCAAGTTGGACGGGTCCTGAGTCGCCTTGAGGTGGCGCCACTCGGCGACTTTGCCGGTCACCAGTCGACGCCCGCTGCGGGTGTGTGTCCATTCCAGCGCGATGTGGGCCACATCGTTGTCGAGTACGAATCCGCTCAGCGTGCGAGGATCACGGGTACCCACCACTTGACGGCGTCCGGGCAACAGGACTGAGAAGATCAGCTTGATCAGTACGGACTTGCCGCCGCCGTTCTCAAGGAAGAGCACCGTGGCCGGGGAGGGGCGCCGGACAGGTTGCTCGTCCCTGACGCTAAACAAGGTGGCGGGGCGGTCGGCGATGGGATCTCCGACGCCGCTGAAGTCCAGGAGAACGTTCTCGTAGCGTGCCGCCTTGGGCCCGACGGACTGCAGGAGCACTCGGGACAGTTCATACATCCTCCGGGGCCTCCGCCACGGTTCCCGGTCCGGTCGACACAGCCATGGGAAGGACCACGCCCAGCGCCACCAACTCCTCGAAAGCGCTGGTGGCCGCAAGTTCACGCACCTGAAGCTGGTAACGCCGTGTGGTCTGAAAGACGTCC
Organism: Streptomyces ipomoeae 91-03; assembly: GCF_000317595.1. GTDB lineage: Bacteria > Actinomycetota > Actinomycetes > Streptomycetales > Streptomycetaceae > Streptomyces > Streptomyces ipomoeae. The sequence continues at coordinate 36,787 of NZ_AEJC01000393.1, forward strand.
TCGCCGGCGTTCTTCATCGGCGTCAGGAAGCCCTGCTCCGCGAGGAAGTTCAGAGCTCGGGAAACCATGCCCTTGGTGGTGTTCATCGCTCGACGTTTGTCCTTGGTGGGGAATGCCTCCGGACGGTTGGCATACGCGTGCCACGCCAATTCCAGTTCCGGTGCGTCACTGGGTACATCGGCCGATTCCTCACGGGACGCCGCTTTTTCACGCAGCCGGTCGCAGGCTTCGCGAACGACGGCGTCGACCACGTCGACACTGACCCTGCCGACGTACTCGTCTTCGGCGAGGTCGTCCGGCCGGGGAAAGGACACCGCGGCGACAGCGAGGTGGATAATGCCGTGCAGAAAGCGCTCGGCGTAGCCGCCTTCCTTCTGGGTGCGGCGGGCGTAGGTCTCCATCCTGGTCTCGAAGGGAGAACCGCCGTCGGCCGCGATCGCGAGGCCGATGTCCTCGTGTTCCCCCAGCACCCTGAGCCCCAGACCGGCGGCGATCCGGCCGGTCAACGTTCGGAACGCGCCGTCGTGCCGGTAGCGGCGCAGAAGCTCTCGATAGGCGTTGTCGCGACTCGGCAGCAGCCGAGGGCGCATCGCGAAAGCGAGCAACTGCGCGGCCTGCTCGGCGTCGTCATCCGTGAAGCGAGATCTCATCACCGAACTCCTCGTGCCGAGCCGTACCTGGCTCCTCCGATCCTGGAACGACTGGCCTTACCCCCGCTTTCGTGAGCCACAGTTCATCGCCGCCGAACTGCGGGCTGTGCATGGGATCCCCGGTGGGTACAGCGATCAACACCTCAGGTACGTGCTCACGTACCGCGTCACCGACGGACGGGTTGAAAGCGTGTGCCGCCCGATGCATCACCAGCCGGGCGACCTGAGGCTCATGACGGCGCGCACGTGCGAGCAAGTCGCTCAGAGACGCGGAGCCACCGGGCAGGGAGAGGATCTCGCTCGCTAAGGGCTGTCCCGTAAATGATCTACGGCATGCTGGTTGACCTGCTCGTTTCCCGTCACTCGGCGAGGGTGAGGTTGTGCAGGCGGGCGATACCGAGCATGGCGTGGTGGACGCCGTCGCCTTTCAGGCGGCAGTCGCGCAGGATCTTCCAGCTCTTCATCCGGGCGAATACGTGCTCGACGCGGGCGCGGACCTTGCGGTGGGAGGCGTTGTGCTCTTCCTGCCAGGCCGGGAGTTCGGCCTGGCCGCGTTCGCGGCGGTGCGGGATGACCAGGCCGGTGCCCCGGTAGCCGCCGTCCGCGATCACGGTCGTCTTTCCGACGGCGTCCTTTGCGCCGGACAGTTCCCACGCCTTGCAATCGTTGCGGTTGCCCGGCAGTGGCCGGCCGACGGCGACGACGAGCCGGGTGTCGGCGTCGATGACGACCTGGTGGTTGGTGGAGTACCGGTAGTTCTTCGACTGCTCGGCGATGCTGTGGTCGCGGGTCGGCACCAGGGTTCCGTCCGCGATCAGCACGGTGTCCTTGCGGAACCGTTTGCGCTGCTGGAGCGCGAGCGACGGCCCGAGGTGGTCGACGATGCGGTCGGCCGCCGACTTCGATACCCCGAACAACAGGGCGAGCTGGCGCAGGGTGAGGTTCGTGCGCCAGTACGCGGCGACCAGCAGGACCCGGTCCTCCAGCGGCAGGCTCCAGGGCCGGCCCTTACGGACCGGATCCGCGCCCTCCCGCCGCAAGGCGGTGATCAGCTTGCTGAACTGACGCGGACTCAGCCCGGTGAACGGGGCTATCCAAGACGGCTCCGACGCCGTGATCACACCAGCCACACCAAGATCATCTCACCCGTGACCAGCAGTTACGGGACAACCCTTAGCCTGAAATGTTCGGGAGTGAACAATTCCTGTTCCGGTACGGGGTCGAACTGAGGATCTCGAACCTCGCCGGCGAATCTCTCGGGCTCTGAGGGCCGCTGCAGGAGACGCTCCACAAGTGACGGCAGCGTGAGAACTTCGGGGGGTGCCGGGCCGACCGCCCCACGGAAGAAGTCGTACACCGGCCCGAGTGCTTTGCCCACAGGAAGTCCAAGCAGCGGTACCAGCAGTTGTCCGTGCAAGTGGAGCGCGGCGCGCTGCGGTTCGCCGGAGAACAGCTGACGGTCCTGTTCGGAACGGAACTGATCGCCCGCTTCCTGTACGGCTTTCTGGAGCTGCATATGACGGCGGATGCAGTCGCGGACGATCTCCACGAGTTCCGCAGTCCGCTGCTTGTGGCGCGGATCGTCAGAGTCGTCCCGCGCGGCGGTGATATTGGTCAGGATGGCGTGTTCCGCTGAGTAGCGGCCCTCGATGTGCTCAAGCGCGTCCAACAGCAGGTCTGGTACCACCCGTTCCCAGTCCACGGTGCGAACGTCGCGACGGGTGGCATCGAGGTAACGACGTAGTGTCTCTCCATATTGGACCGTGCGGTACCTGGCCTGTTCGGCGGCGAGTTTGGCGTCGGCGAGCCGACCGCGCCTGATGAGGTTGTCGAGTTTGACCTCGGCGGCGATCTGCGCGGATTCCACGTCTGTATCCAATGCGCCGACGAGTACGTTGATGGCCTCGTCGGTGGCCCGCAGTGAAAACCCGTCGGGTGTCGACTGTTCCACCAGTAATTTGAAGTCGAACTCGAAGCGGTCGTAGGTTCCCTCGTCTCCGACAAGCCCGTAGTGCCAGGAGAACCCACGTTCGATGGTGCCGACATTGATCAGTCGCTGGAGTACCCAGTCGGCCACAGCGGCGTGCTCGGCGTCATCTCTGTCGGGCGCCTGAGCCGCGACGAAGTGTTTTACCTGTTCAAGTACCTTGGCATGTTCGGCTCCGGCGTCGAAGTCCATCGCGATGGTGACCTGATCGATCGTGTGCAACGCGATTTCGGCCATGTGATAGACCTTGGCATCTGCCCAATCCAGCGATGCCTTGCGCTGATCCAATGCCTGCAACGGTGCTGTACAAGCCAGTGCCTTGACGCGGCGAACCAGCCCTTCATCAGGCAAGTGAGGCGGGTGGGGCAGATCGTGATGCACGATCAGTCACGCTAGCACCCCTATACCACCGTAAGCGGGGGTCCTCGGATATCCGGCTCGACGACTCCCTTCGCTCGTGATTGAGCCACAGGCCGAAATTCATCGCTCACGAACTGATGCTCCCCTGTTCGGTGGCAATCTGGGTGCCTCGGGGTGCCGGGTGGATCCAGTATTCGGATTCCCTCATTCCGCTACAAGCTGCGCCAGGTGAATCATTGCGGGGACTGGCGTCAGGGCTTCGGCGTAGTCGGGCCTCGTCCTTTTTGATCATTTGAGGCCGAGAAGGGCGAGGGCGCGGGTTTGGTCCCGGGCTGTCCGGCGGAGGCCGGCGGCGATGTTGCGGACGCCGGCGAGGCGGAGGGCTCCGATCGCGAGGTTTCTGCAGGTCGCCATCGCCCGGGGTGCGTTCCCGGTCCGCAGCTGAGAGGCGTCCTCGGTGAAGGTGACGTCTCTGACGTGATGCAGGGCCTCGACCGTCCAGTGCCCGCGGACCAGTTGGGCGAGCCGGGCGGGTGGGGCCTGCTCCGCGGCGAGGCTGGTGACCCCGTAGACGGTCTTGAGGCTGATCTTCCCCGTCGTGCGATTGACGCGGCGGCGGACGATCTGGACGGCCTGGCGGGCGCCGGGGAAGAGCAGGTTGTTGACCGTGCAGACCTTCAGCCTGCGGATCTCGGAGCGTCCGTGACCGGTCGTGCGGGTCCGGTCCTGGAGCGGTATCTGCTTCCAGGGAAGGGATTTCAGCTGCTTGCGGAGCTTCTTCGTGTTGCGCTTCACGATCACGATGTAGTGGGCGTCCCGCCCGCGCAGATAGGTGGTGTGGTCGTACTGGGTGTGCATGGCGTCACTGGTCACGACGGTGCCGGACAGGTCGGGCAGTGTGTCCAGGAGAGGCTGGCAACGCGTGATCTCGTTGGTCTTCTCACCGACGTCCATCTGCGCGAGGACCAGGCCGCCGACGTGGTCGCAGGCGGCCATGAGATGGATCTTCCGGCTCCTCGCGCGGGCGGCGCCCCGCAGCGACTTCCCGTCGACGGCCAGTCCCCGCAAACCGCCCGCATGCTTTTGCCGGTCGGCGAGCCAGGCCCCGACCGCCCGGTCCAGGGCGTCCGCGTCGATCCTGGCCAGGAGTCTGCGGATGGTTGATTCCGCAGGCCAGGAATGTTCTGGGAAGAGCGGGTCGACGCGGATGCCGAGCCGCTCGAGGAGTTCCGTCGGGGCGTAGGCCACCCATTCGCTCACGGCCAGCAGCGACCTCGCGCCGGCGATGACCGCGCAGGCGGTCAGGGCCAGCACTGTGACGAGTGGATGCCGTACTCCGCGGGGATCGCGCGGGTCGGGGACCTGCGCGAGACGTTCCAGCAGGTCGGGAATCTCCCTGGGTGCGGCTCTCGGTTGGGGGCCGAGTTGATCAGAGACAGAGGAGATTGGAGATGATGCGTCGGCAGGCACGGACTTCCCAGGATCACAGAGCGTAGAGAACTCCATGATCACGGGCGTCCGTGCCTGTTCTGCACCGGACTCCGCCCAATCTGGTCATCCGTCAGGAAGCGGAGGTCAGCCGACTACGCCGAAGCCCTGGGACTGGCGGTAACGGGATTTGATCGAGAGAGCGGTGACGATTTCAGCGTCGATGCCAAGAGTGGCGGTGTACGTAGGGCGGGCCTTTCGTCCTTTTGGGAAGAGTGCAGGTCGCGATGGGGGAACGTCATGTCGGCGGGCAGTGAGAACGCTACGCGAGCAGGTGGCCGCACCTGTCTCCGCCTCGGCGGTCTCTGAGCCTGTACGGGCTGGTCGTCGGAGACGATCGGTGATCAGACGGTGCGGATGACAGGGGCGGGTTTGATGTCCTGCGCGTCGATGAGGGTGCGGATGTCGTCCGGGTTCGAGGTCCAGATGATGGCGCCGAGGCTGGCTGCCATGGTCACGACAGTGGCGTCGACGATGTCGGAGGTGCCGGCCTTGCCGCAGAGAATGCCTGCGGCTTTGGCGGTTTCGAGGCCGACGGGTACGACGTGGCACCCGGCGAGAAACTTGCCGAGTCTGACCTGGCGGCGGGAGTCCCGCCATGCCTGGCTGACGACGACGGGCGAGGACGCGCCCGCGTACGGAGCGTTCGGTGCCGCCGACCAGTCCGCCGACTACGCGGCGGCGCTGGTGCGGGACCCTGCCCGGGACGCCTCGGGTCTGCTGTACCAGCCGCACCGGGACCAGCTCTTGGACTTCTGCGACGCGGTGCGGGAGGGACGGCCCCCGCTGGTGGACGGGGCGGCAGGACGGCAGGCGGTGGCCGTGGTGACGGCGATCTA
>NZ_AEJC01000394.1 GCF_000317595.1 Streptomyces ipomoeae 91-03
ACCGAGGTGTCATGAAGATTCCCGCGTGCCGTCTCGCTGATCTGCCGCGAGGCGAGGCCTACCGGCTCGACATCGACCCGCCGGTCTCGGTGTTCCACACCGACGACGGCGAGGTCTTCGCCATCGACGACACCTGCACCCACCAGGACGCCTCGCTCGCCGACGGCTGGCTGGAGGGCTGCGAGGTGGAATGCCCGCTGCACGCCTCGAAGTTCGACCTGCGCACCGGTGCCGTCGACGCCCCGCCGGCCAAGCTCCCGGTCCGTACGCACGAGGTCGTCGTCGAGGACGGCATGGTCTACGTCCAGTTGTCCACGGACGCACCCAACCTCCCGCCCTGTATCGCGGCCCGCCTCGCCGGAGGTCCCGCGTGAGGACGGTGGCCGTGGTGGGCGCCTCGCTCGCCGGACTGTCGGCGGCGCGCTCACTGCGCAAACAGGGCTACGACGGACGGCTGGTCGTCGTAGGGGACGAGCTCCATCGCCCGTACGACAGGCCCCCGCTGTCCAAGGAATTCCTCGCCGGCACCCTCGGTGAGGCGGACCTCGCGCTGGAGACGGACGACGAGGACCTGCGCGCGGAGTGGCTGCTCGGCGTCCGCGCCACCGGACTCGACCGCGCGGACCGCGCCGTCCGCCTCTCCGACGGGCGGGAGCTGCGCGCCGACGGCATCGTCATCGCCACCGGCGCCGCCGCCCGCACCCTGCCCGGCTCGGAAGGCCTCGCCGGAGTGCACACCCTGCGCACCCTCGACGACGCCCGCGCCCTGCGGGACGAACTGGCCCAGGGGGGACGCCTGGTGGTGATCGGCGGCGGCTTCATCGGCGCCGAGGTCGCCTCCACCGCCTACGCCCTCGGTGTCGATGTGACGGTGGTCGAGGCGGCCCCGACCCCGCTCGCCGGACCCCTCGGTGCCGAGATGGGGGCCGTCGTCTCCGCCCTCCACGCCGACCACGGCGTACGGCTGTTGTGCGGTGTGGGCGTCAAGGGCCTCAGCGGGGAGCGCCGGGTCGACGCCGTCCTGCTGGAGGACGGCCGGAGCCTCCCCGCGGACATCGTCGTGGTCGGCGTGGGCGCACGGCCCTGCGTCGAGTGGCTGGCGGGCTCCGGCGTGACGCTCGACAACGGCGTCAAGTGCGGCGCGGACGGCCGCACCAGCCTGGCCGGCGTGGTCGCCGTCGGGGACTGCGCCAACTGGTACGACCCCCGTACGGGCTCCCATCGTCGCGTCGAACACTGGACGGGAGCGCGGGAGCGCCCCGACGCCGCCGTCGCCACCCTGCTGGCGGGCGGTGCGGTGGAACCCGGTGTACCGAAGCCGCCGTACTTCTGGTCGGACCAGTACGGAGTGAAGATCCAGTTCGCCGGTCACGCGACCGGCGCCGACAGCGTGACCGTCGAGGAAGGCACCCCGGACGACCGCGATGTCCTGGCCGTCTACCGGTGCGCGGGCCGGCCGGTCGCCGTGCTCGGGATGAACCAGCCCCGGCTGTTCACTCGTTGGCGCAAGCAGCTCGCCCTCGCGACATCTTGACACCGCCTCTGCGGCACCCCAAGCTGCGGTTGCGTACAGCGATCACTGTTGCGCCATGAACAACTTGGCGCCTTATGTCGCATCACCCCCAAACGCCGTCCGGAGTCGCTCTTCCCGGCGCGTGAATGACCGATCCACGACGTTTCCCGAGGAGTGCACCGTGACCTCGACCAGCCTGCCGGACAGCCTGATCGCCACCCTCCCCGGCTCCTCCTACACGGATCCCGGGATCTTCGCCCAGGAGCAGGAGCGCATCTTCGAGACCATGTGGTTCTGTGTCGCGCGCTCGTCGGACCTCGCCAAGCCCGGCGCCTTCCGCACCGTCGACGTGGGCCGCGAGAGCATCCTCGTCACCCGCGCCCGCGACCACTCGGTCCGCGCCTACTTCAACGTCTGCCGGCACCGCGGCGCCAAGCTCTGCACCGAGGAGAGCGGCGAGGTCAAGCGCGCCTTCCAGTGCCCCTACCACGCCTGGACGTACGGCCTCGACGGCAAGCTCGTCGCGGCGCCCAATCTCACCAAGATGCCCGACGTCGGCCGCACCGAGTACGGTCTGGCGGCGGTGGCCACCCGTGAATGGCTCGGCTACGTCTGGGTCTGCCTCGCGGAGAACCCGCCCTCCTTCGAGGAGGACGTCATCGGCGCGGTCGTCGAACGGCTCGGCGACGTCGAGTCCATCGAGCGCTACGACATCGACAACCTCTCCGTCGGCAAGCGGATCGTGTACGACGTCAAGGCGAACTGGAAGCTCATCATCGAGAACTTCATGGAGTGCTACCACTGCGCCACGATCCACCCCGAACTCACCGAGGTGCTCCCCGAGTTCGCCGACGGCTACGCCGCGCAGTACTACGTCGGCCACGGCGCCGAGTTCGGCGACGACGTCCAGGGCTTCACCGTCGACGGCTCCGAAGGCCTCGACCGCATACCCGGCGTCGCCGAGGACCAGGACCGCCGCTACTACGCGATCACCGTGAAGCCGCAGGTCTTCATCAACCTCGTCCCCGACCATGTGATCTTCCACCGGATGTACCCGATGGCCGTCGACCGCACGATCGTCGAGTGCGACTGGCTCTACCTCCCGCACGTCGTCGACAGCGGCAAGGACGTCAGCCGGTCCGTGGAACTCTTCCACCGCGTCAACCAGCAGGACTTCGACGCCTGCGAGCGCACCCAGCCCGGTATGAGCTCACGGATGTACGCCAAGGGAGGCGTACTGGTGCCCAGCGAGCACCACATCGGTGCCTTCCACGACTGGGTGAACGAGCGCCTGGGTGCCCAACAGCCGTAAGGGCGAGGGTGGCTCAGCCCAGGTACCCCATACGGTGGCTGATCTCCTCCGCGCCCTTCAGCAGTATCGGGGCCAGCTCGTGCAGGCGCTCCTCGGTGAACCGGTACGCGGGCCCGGAGGCGCTCAGCGCCGCGATGACCTCGCCGTCCCGATTGCGAATCGGGGCGGCCATGGCGTGCAGCCCGATCTCCAACTCCTCCAGGGTCCAGGCGTAGCCGCGCTCCAGCGCCAGCGCGAGGTTCTTCTCCAGCTTCGTCTTCGCGGTGATGGTGTGCGGCGTGACCTTCTTCAGGCCGGTCTCCGCGAGCAGCGCCGCACGCTCCTTGGCGGGCAGATGGGCCAGCAGCACCTTGCCGCTCGACGTGGCGTGCAACGGGGTCAGCTGGCCCACCCAGTTGTGCGCGGTGACGGCGCCCGGGCCGCGCACCTGGTACAGGTTGATCGCGTAGTGCTCCTGCATCACGGCGATGTTGACGGTCTCGCCGATCTCCTCGGCCAGCCGCTCGCAGACCGGGCGGCCCTGCTGGGTGATGTCGATGCGACCGGTGACCGCGCCGGCCAGGCGGACGATGCCGAACCCGAGCCGGTACTTGCCGCGTTCGCCGGCCTGCTCCACCAGACCGCGCGCCTCCAGGGCGCCGAGCAGACGGAACGCGGTGGACTTGTGAACATCGATCTCGGCCGCCACCTCGCTGACGCCCGCCTCGCCGCGCTGGGCGAGTATCTCCAGAACGCTGATGGCACGGTCCACCGACTGCACGCCGCCGGACTGTGAAGTGGACGTTTCGGTCTCAGGACTGTAGTTGCTCACAGTGAAACTATACGCGTAGTAAACAACACCCGTGCAGTTACATCTGTGAAACGAAGCCTGTCGAAGTTGCGCACCTCGCAACCTGGTGCGTATGGCGACACGGTATTAGCATGCCTCGCGTATATACGGCGCGAGCGAGACGAGGCACCATGGCTCCTGTGCAGTACGACTTCGTCATCGTCGGCGGCGGATCGGCCGGCAGCGCACTGGCGAACAGACTCTCCGCGGACCCCGCGAACCGGGTGCTGGTGCTGGAGGCCGGCCGGTCCGACTACCCGTGGGATGTCTTCATCCACATGCCCGCGGCGCTGACCTACCCGATCGGCAGCCGGTTCTACGACTGGAAGTACGAGTCCGAGCCCGAACCCCACATGGGCGGCCGGCGCGTCTACCACGCGCGCGGCAAGGTCCTCGGCGGCTCCAGCAGCATCAACGGCATGATCTTCCAGCGCGGCAACCCCATGGACTACGAACGCTGGGCGGCCGACGCCGGCATGGAGAGCTGGGACTACGCGCACTGTCTGCCGTACTTCCGGCGCATGGAGAACTGTCTCGCGGCCGACCCGGACGACGAGTTCCGCGGCCACGACGGCCCCCTCGTCCTCGAACGCGGTCCCGCCACCAACCCGCTCTTCGGCGCCTTCCTCAAGGCCACCGAGGAGGCGGGCTACGCGCCCACCGACGACGTCAACGGCTACCGGCAGGAAGGCTTCGCGCAGTTCGACCGGAACGTCCACCGCGGACGCCGCCTGTCGGCCTCGAAGGCGTACCTCAAGCCCGCGATGAAGCGGCCCAACCTCACCGTGCGGACCCGCGCCCTCGTCACCCGTGTCCTCTTCGAGGGCAAGCGGGCCGTCGGCGTCGAGTACCAGCGCGGCCGGGGCGCCCCGCAGCGGGTCCGTGCCAAGGAGGTCATCCTCTGCGGCGGCGCGATCAACTCCCCGCAACTGCTCCAGCTCTCCGGCGTCGGCAACGCCGAGGAGCTGAGCGCCCTCGGCATCGACGTCGTCCACGACCTCCCGGGCGTCGGCGAGAACATGCAGGACCATCTGGAGGTCTACGTCCAGTACGCCTGCAAGCAGCCGGTCTCCATGCAGCCGTACATGGCGAAGTGGCGTGCCCCCTTCATAGGACTGCAGTGGCTCTTCCGCAAGGGCCCGGCCGCCACGAACCACTTCGAGGCCGGCGGCTTCGCCCGTAGCAACGAGGACGTGGACTACCCCAACCTGATGTTCCACTTCCTGCCCATCGCGGTCCGCTACGACGGCTCCTCGCCCGCCGGCGGCCACGGCTACCAGGTGCACGTGGGCCCCATGTACTCCGACGCCATCGGCTCGGTGAAGATCAAGAGCAGGGACCCGCGCGAGCACCCGGCGCTCCGCTTCAACTACCTCTCCACCGAGCAGGACCGCCGCGAATGGGTCGAGGCGATCCGGGTGGCCCGCAGGATCCTCGGCCAGCCCGCGCTCGCCCCCTACAACGACGGTGAGATCTCGCCCGGCCCGAAGGTGGAGACGGACGAGGAGATCCTCGCCTGGGTCGCCAAGGAGGGCGAGACCGCGCTGCACCCGTCCTGCACCTGCAAGATGGGCACCGACGACATGGCCGTCGTCGACCCCACCAGCATGCGCGTCCACGGCCTGGAGGGACTGCGCGTCGTCGACGCCTCCGTGATGCCGTACGTCACCAACGGCAACATCTACGCGCCGGTGATGATGATCGCCGAGAAGGCCGCCGACCTGATCCTCGGCAAGCAGCCGCTGCCGCCGTCGAAGGCCGCGTACTACCGCCACCGCGACGCCCAGAAGCAGGCGGGGTAGACGTTGGGAGCCGCGGGGCTCCGGGCGCTGCTGCACAGCGTCCGCTACGAGGTGCTGCCCGCCAAGGCGACCGAGGACAAGGTCCTCGCCCATGTCCCGCGCGACGTCGTCGTCACCGTCACGGCGTCGCCGGTCAAGGGCCTGGAACCGACCCTCGACCTGACCGCCCGGCTCGCGGGTCACGGCTATCGCGTCGTCCCGCACGTGCCCGCGCGGCTGCTGCGGGACGACGCGCATCTGAAGGAGGTCGTGGTGCGGCTGGCCGAGTCGGGCGTCGAGGACGTCTTCGTCCCGGCGGGCGACGCCGACCCGCCCGCCGGGGCCTACGACGGCGCGCTGCCCGTACTGCGCCGGCTGACCGAGCTCGGCAGCCCCTTCACCCGGGTCGGTGTCACCGGCTATCCCGAGAGCCATCCGCTCATCCACGACGACATCACCGTCCAGGCCATGTGGGACAAGCGCGAGCACGCCACGTACATCGTGAGCAACCTCTGCTTCGACCCGCGGGTGCTGGGGGAGTGGATCGCCCGTGTACGACATCGGGACATCACCCTGCCCGTCCATGTGGGCGTCGCGGGGCCGGTGCAGCGGGCGAAGCTGCTGTCCATGGCGACGAAGATCGGGGTGGGGGAGTCGACACGCTTCCTGACCAGGCACGCCTCATGGTTCCTGCGCTTCGCCGCGCCCGGCGGCTACTCGCCTCACAAGCTGCTCACACGCGCGGAGAGCGCCCTCACCGCCCCCTCGGCCGGGGTGGCGGGCCTGCACCTGTTCACCTTCAACCGGATCGCCGAGACGGAGCGATGGCGGCGGGCTCTGCTTGATCGGCTGGAGGGCTGAGGCCCGTGCTCGAACGCCGGACGGGCTGGTAGCCCGTCCGGCGCTCGTATACGGACCCGTACCGCTCAGCGGAAGACCACCGTGCGGTTGCCGTCGATCATCACGCGGCTCTCGCTGTGCCACTTCACCGCGTGCGCGAGCACCTGGGCCTCCACGTCCCGTCCGACCGTGACCAGTTCGCCGGGGTCGAGCGAGTGGTCCACCCGGACCACGTCCTGCTCGATGATCTGCCCCTCGTCGAGGTCCGGCGTCACATAGTGCGCCGTCGCGCCGACGAGCTTCACGCCCCGGTCGTAGGCCTGGTCGTACGGACGAGCGCCCTTGAAGCTGGGCAGGAAGGAGTGGTGGATGTTGATGGCACGGCCCTCCAGCTGCTTGCACAGGTCGTCGGAGAGGATCTGCATGTAGCGGGCCAGCACCACCAGGTCGATGTCCAGCTCGCGCACCAGCTCCAGCAGGCGTGCCTCGGCCTCGGGCTTGGTGTCCCTGGTCACCGGGATGTGGTGGAAGGGGACGCCATAGGTCTCCGCCAGTCCCTCGAAGTCGCGGTGGTTGGAGACGATGGCGGGGATCTCGATGTTGAGGGCGCCCGTGCGGCAGCGGAACAGCAGGTCGTTGAGGCAGTGGCCGAACCTGGACACCATGATCAGCGTCCGGGTCGGGGTCGAGGCGTCCCGTAGGGTCCAGGAGATGCCGTAGGCCTGGGCGACGGGGCCGAAGCGGTAACGCAGATTTTCCAGGTCGGCGGTCGGATCGGAAACGTCGAAGTGGACCCTCATGAAGAAACGGCCCTGGAGTCGATCATCGAACTGCTGGCTCTGCAGGATGTTGCCCGAGTTCCTGACGAGGAAGCCGCTCACGGCGTGGACCAGGCCGGCGCTGTCGGGGCAGGACAGGGTGAGGACGAACTCACGGCCCGGTTGGGGGCGAGGGGACATGGATGGCCTCCGATGGTGCGTATTGCACAACATGGTGAGCGATACGCAACATGGTCGGCCGGGTGTCGCTCGCGGTCAAGGGAGCCCGGGCAACTGTCCGCATGACTGAATCGTCATCTGCCAACCTCTTGACGTTCGTCTGCCTGTTCGTAAAGGTGTTCCACCACAAGCAATTGAACGCACGATGCGCAACGCATTCCGGTCGAAGGGCACGGCGCGTGGCAGACCTGTATGTGGACGGTGAATGGCGGGAACCGGTCGGCGGAGGCCGCCGGGAGATCCGATGTCCCGCCGACGGCACCCTCGCCGCGACCGTGTCCGAGGGGACACGCCCCGACACCGAGGCGGCGATCGCCGCCGCCCGCCGCGCCTTCGACCAGGGCCCCTGGCCGCACACCCCCGAACGCGAACGCGGCGCCCTGCTGCTGCGCACCGCCGACATCATCGAGCGCGACGCCAAGGAATTCGCCCGCGCCGAATCGCTGGACACCGGCAAGCGGCTGGTGGAGAGCGAGTACGACATCGCCGACGTCGTCTCCTGCTTCCGCTACTACGGCGGCCTCGGCGGCACCGACGCCGGCCGCGTCATCGACACCGGCCGTGACGACGCCGTCAGCCGCGTCGTCCACGAACCCATCGGTGTGTGCGGACTGATCACCCCCTGGAACTACCCGCTGCTGCAAGCCGCCTGGAAGGTCGCCCCGGCCCTGCTCGCCGGCAACACGATCGTCCTCAAGCCCAGCGAACTCACCCCCTCCACCTCCATCCTGCTGATGAGGGCACTGGCGGAGGCCGGACTCCCGGCCGGCGCCGCCAACCTCGTCCTCGGCACCGGTCCCGAGGTGGGGGCACCGCTCTCCGAGCACCCCGCCGTCGACATGGTCTCCTTCACCGGCGGCCTGGAGACCGGCAAACGGATCATGGCCACCGCCGCGGCGACCGTGAAGAAGGTGGCGCTGGAACTCGGCGGCAAGAACCCCAACGTCGTCTTCGCCGACGCCGACTTCGAAACGGCCGTCGACTTCGCCCTCACCGCCGTCTTCCTGCACTCCGGACAGGTCTGCTCGGCCGGCGCCCGCCTGATCGTCGAGAACTCCCTCCACGACCGCTTCGTCGACGAGGTCGTCCGCCGCGCCCGCACGATCCGCCTCGGCGGCCCCTTCGACCCCGACGCCGAGACCGGCGCGCTGATCTCCGCGGCGCACCTGGCGAAGGTCGAGGCGTACGTCGCCACGGGCCTCGCCGAGGGCGCCGTCCTGCGCTGCGGCGGCGAACGCCCCACCGACCCCGCCCTCGGAGGCGGCCACTACTACCCGCCGACCGTCCTCGACGAGTGCCGGCAGGACATGCGCGTGGTGCACGAGGAGTCCTTCGGACCCGTGCTCACCGTGGAGCGCTTCACCGACGAGGACGACGCCGTACGCATCGCCAACGACACCGAGTACGGGCTCGCCGGCGCCGTCTGGACGCAGGACGCCGGAAAGGCCCAGCGGGTCGCCCGGCGGCTGCGCCACGGCACGGTGTGGATCAACGACTACCACCCCTATGTGCCGCAAGCGGAATGGGGTGGCTTCGGGCACTCGGGCGTGGGCCGGGAGCTGGGACCGACCGGCCTGGACGAGTACCGAGAGCCCAAACACATCTGGCAGAACATCCAACCCCGGCCGCAGCGCTGGTTCCGCGGCTGAACGCCGAAAAGAGGTCGATCGTGACCCCAACGCAGACCGTGGTGCCGCAGCGGCGCGGCACCCCCCGGGACTCGGACGGTACGCCGGTCATATCCGTGCGCAAGCTGTGGAAGGTGTTCGGGCCGAAGGCCGAGCGGGTCCCCGAGTCCGAGGAGCTGTGCGGCCTCACCCGCCGCGAACTCATGGACCGCACCGGATGCACCGCCGCCGTACGCGACATCGACTTCGAGGTGGCCCCCGGCGAGGTCTTCGTCGTCATGGGCCTGTCCGGCTCCGGGAAATCCACCCTCGTACGATGTCTGACCCGGCTGATCGAACCCACCGCCGGTGAGATCGTCTTCGAGGGCGAGAACATCCGCGACGCGGACGCGGCACGCCTGCGCGAACTGCGCCGCCGCAAGTTCTCGATGGTCTTCCAGCACTTCGGACTGCTGCCCCACCGCCGCGTCGTCGACAACGTGTCCTTCGGCCTGGAGATCCGCGGCATGGGCCGGGCCGAACGCATCAGACGGGCCCAGGAAGTCGTCGAACTCGTCGGTCTCGCCGGTTACGAGAACTCCTACCCCGACCAGCTCTCCGGCGGTATGCAGCAGCGCGTCGGCCTCGCCCGCCCTGGCCGGCGACCCCGACGTCCTCTTCTTCGACGAACCGTTCTCCGCCCTCGACCCGCTGATCCGCCGGGACATGCAGAACGAGGTCATCCGCCTCCACCACGAGGTCGGCAAGACCATGGTGTTCATCACCCACGACCTCTCCGAGGCCCTCAAACTCGGCGACCGCATCCTGATCATGCGCGACGGCAAGATGGTCCAGTGCGGCACCGGCGACGAACTGGTGGGTGCCCCGGCGGACGACTACGTGCGCGAGTTCGTGAAGGACGTGCCGCGCGGCGACGTGCTCACCCTGCGCTGGATCATGCGGCCGCCGCAGGACGGCGACGCCCTGGACGGCCCCGAACTGGGCCCGGACGTGGTGGTGCGGGAAGCCACCCGGGCCGTGCTGGCGGCCGACAAGCCGGTCAAGGTCGTCGAGAACGGTGAACTGCTCGGCATCGTCGGCGACGACGAGATCCTCGCGGTGGTCGCCGGGCAGGAAGGCGACATGTGATGACCGTCGTCATGGAGAAACCCGAGAAGACGGAGACCTCCGAACCAGTCGCTCCGGTCAAGGGCGTACGCAAGATCAGCCGGTCCATGGTGGTCGCCGCGATCCTCGTCGCCTGGCTGCTGCTCTTCGCCGTCCTCCGCGGCAGACAGACCCTGACCCTGGCGGCGGCGGACCTCACCGATCTGCACCACTGGTTCAA
The DNA here is from genome assembly GCF_000317595.1 of Streptomyces ipomoeae 91-03. Classification (GTDB taxonomy): domain Bacteria; phylum Actinomycetota; class Actinomycetes; order Streptomycetales; family Streptomycetaceae; genus Streptomyces; species Streptomyces ipomoeae. Next base: position 10,229 of record NZ_AEJC01000394.1, read on the forward strand.
CGACGTCAACGACTCGATCGGCGCCAACCGCAACTCCAACCCCGTCTTCCTCTACTTCTTCAATGAGATCCGCCTGGTCATCGACAATCTGGTGACCTTCATCCAGGAGCTGATCTCCCAGGCACCCGAGGGCCGCCCGGTCCCGCAGATCGGCTGGCTCGGCGTCATCGGCATCGCCGGCTACCTCTCCTGGGCCGCGGGCAACTGGCGGGTCGCCCTGCTGGCCGTGGCCGGCTTCACCTTCCTCGGGCTGCAGGGCCTGTGGCAGGAGAGCATGGACACCCTGGCGCTGACCCTCTCCGCGGTGTTCGTGGCGCTGCTGATCGGCATCCCGCTCGGCGTGATGGCCATTGTGCTGGACCGGGTCACCACCGCCGCCAGCGCCCGCGAGGAGTCGGCCCGCCGCTCCGACGGCCGCTTCCTCACCTGGCGCAAGCCCCTGCTCGGCGCGGGCGCCGTCGTCACGGCGGTCCTCGCCTATATGTCCCACACCTACGTCTGGGCGGCGGAGTTCCCCGGCGAGGGCGGCATCGGCAGGTCCATCGCGAGCACCGCCGACACCGTGACCACCTGGATCCAGGACCATCTGGCCGGCCTCACCAACGGCTTCCGCGACGCCATCACCAACGGTCTGCTCAACCCGTTCCAGACGCTGCTCACCGACTCCCCGTGGTGGCTCGTCGGCGCGGTCCTGATCGGCCTCGGTGTGGTCCTCGGCGGCCGGCGCGCCGGACTGACCGCCGCGATCTGTGTCGGTCTGCTGGTCGCCACGGGCGTGTGGTCGGACAGCATGACCACGTTGGCGTCGACCGTGTTCGCCACCGTGCTCGTCATGCTGCTGGGCGTGGGCTTCGGCGTGTGGATGGGACGCAGCCAACTGGTGGACAGGGTGCTGCGGCCCACACTCGACGCGGCCCAGGTCATGCCGCCCTTCGTCTATCTGGTGCCGTTCCTCGCCCTGTTCGGCCCCACCCGCTTCACCGCGATCGTCGCCGCCGTCGTCTACGCGGCACCCGTCGCCATCAAGATCATCGCCGACGGGGTGCGAGGCGTGCCCCAGGCCACCGTGGAGGCGGCCACCTCCGCCGGGTGCGACACCCGGCAGATCATCACCAAGGTCCAGCTGCCGATGGCACGCAGCGCTCTGACCCTCGCCACCAACCAGGGTCTGATCTATGTGCTGTCGATGGTTGTGGTGGGCGGCCTGGTAGGCGCGGGCGCCCTCGGCTACGACGTCGTGGCCGGCTTCTCGCAGGGACAGCTGTACGGGAAGGGGCTCGCCGCGGGGTTGGCCATCGTCCTTCTCGGAGTCATGTTCGACCGGATCACTCAGGCAGCGGCGCGACGTACCAGCGCGTAAGGAGTCACTGACCATGGCAAGGCAAGCAAGAAGATGGAGAGTCGGCGCGGTCGGCCTGGCCGTTCTCGGCCTCACCCTCACCGCCTGCGGCGGCGCGAAGGTCGGTGACGACTCCGCGGGCTCCGGCGGCTCGGACAGCTCCGGCAAGTGCGGCACCTTCAACCTCGCGGTCAACCCCTGGGTGGGTTACGAGGCCAACGCGGCGGTCCTCGCCTACGTGGCGGAGAAGGACCTCGGCTGCAAGGTCGTCCAGAAGGACCTCAAGGAGGAGATCGCCTGGCAGGGCTTCGGGACGGGCGAGGTCGACGCCGTGGTCGAGAACTGGGGCCACGAGGACCTGAAGAAGAAGTACATCACCGACCAGAAGACCGCCGTCGAGGCCGGCCCCACCGGCAACGAAGGCATCATCGGCTGGTACGTGCCGCCGTGGCTCGCCAAGGCGCACCCGGACATCACCGACTGGAAGAACCTCAACAAGTACGCGGCCGAGTTCAAGACCTCCGAGTCCGGCGGCAAGGGCCAGCTCCTCGACGGCGACCCGTCGTTCGTCACCAACGACGCGGCCCTGGTCAAGAACCTGAAGCTGGACTTCAAGGTCGTGTACGCGGGCAGCGAGACCGCGCTCATCCAGGCCTTCCGCAAGGCGGAGAAGGACAAGGAATGGGTGATCGGTTACTTCTACGAGCCCCAGTGGTTCATGTCGGAGGTGCCGCTCGTCAAGGTCGAGCTCCCCGAGTACAAGGAGGGCTGTGCCGCCGACGAGGCGAAGGTCGCCTGCGACTACCCGGTCTACAAGCTGGACAAGGTCGTCAGCACGAAGTTCGCCGAGTCCGGCAGCCCCGCCTACGACCTGGTGAAGAACTTCACCTGGACCAACGACGACCAGAACACCGTCGCCAAGTACATCGCGGTGGACAAGATGACGCCGGAGGCGGCGGCGAAGAAGTGGGTCGACGCCAACCGGGACAAGGTGGAGGCCTGGCTGAAGTAGAGCCCGGGGTTCCTGCCCGGGGCCGGACCGGTCGAACATGCCCGGT
>NZ_AEJC01000395.1 GCF_000317595.1 Streptomyces ipomoeae 91-03
AGTAGGGCGGCGGGTTCCAGTCGTGGACGACCCGTAGGGCGGTCTCCCGTCGGGCGGCGGCGTCGAAGGCGAACCGGATCAGCGTGTCGTCGGGGTGCGCGGTGTCGAGGCCGAGGACGACGGGGCAGAACGGGGTCGCGGCGGACGGGGTCCCGGACGGGGCCGGCGTGTGTTCGTCGGCGGCCCGCTCCCGGGCCCGTACGAGAACGACCGGCCGCTCGGTGTGCGCGACGACGTGCAGACCCACGGAGCCGAGGAGGAAGCCGGCGATCCCGCTCAGGCCTCGGGAGCCCAGGACGAGGAGTTCGGCGTCCTCGGCCGCCGCGACCAGTTCGTCGGTCGGTCGGCCCGTCCGCTGCTCCAGGGTCACATCGACGCCGGGGTGGCGCAGCCGGATGCCGTCCGACCGCTCGCGCAGCAGCCTCCCGGGCCCTGTTCCCGGCCTACCGGGCTCGCTCGGGTCCCGCCGCGTCCCGGTGTCCGGTGTCGGCGCCCGGCCCATCGGCTCGGGGACCAGTTCCCAGACGTTGACCAGGCGCAGTGGCAGGCCCCGGAGCCGTGCCTCCCGGGCCGCCCATTCGGTGGCGGCCAGGCTCTCGGTGGAACCGTCGAGGCCCACGGTGACGGTGCGGGGCATGGGGCGCACCTCCCTGAGGTCGAGGTCTCCTTCCAGGATCGCGGCACGAAGACGGAGACGCAGGGGCGGGATGTCGCCGCGTACCGGACGGGTACCCGCGAGAATCGGGCCATGCCGAGAATCGGATCCGTGGTGATGGGCGCGTCCGACGTACGGCGGGCGGCGGCGTTCTGGACGGCGGCCCTCGGGTACGTCCCGCGTGAGGAGCCGGAGGACGACTGGGTGGTGCTGGTGCACCCGGAGGGGGCCGGCGCCCAGCTGTCGCTCGGCCTGAGCGAGACCCCGGTGCAGGAGCGTCCCCGTGTCCACCTGGACCTCTACGCCGGCGACGCGGCCGACCAGGCGGCGGAGGTCGAACGGCTGGTCGGCCTGGGCGCACGGCGCGTCGACTGGGATCCGTATCCGGAGGACGCCGACTTCATCGTCCTCGCCGACACGGAGGGCAACCGCTTCTGCGTGATCGACACCGGGCGGGGTTGACGCCGGGTCCGACCATGCCGACTCGGCGGGCGCCACCGACCCGCCCTCGTCGGCACCCGGTCGCCCCGGTCGGCACGACCCGTCCGAGTCGACCGATCCGTCCGATCACACCGGCAGCAACCGCGTCACCAGCTCACCGAGGCGCCGGGCGTTGCGGCAGGCGTGCATGTCGACGATCTCGGCGTAGACATGGGCGGCGGAGTCGCCGGTGCCCCACTGGGCGGGTGACTCCGGGTTGAGCCAGTGGACGCGGCGGGCGCGGGCCGCGACGCGGCGCAGGGCGGGCGCGTTGGGGTCGAACCCGTTGGTGCGGGCGTCGCCGAGGACGATCACCGACGTACGCGGCCCCACGGCGTCGAGGTGGCGCTCGGCGAACTCACCGAGCGCGGCCCCGTAGTCGCTGCTGCCGTGCCAGCCGCTGATCGTGGCCTCCTCGGCGATACGGCGGCCGAGTCCGGCCGGGTCGGCCTCACCGGTGGTGACGAGGTGGGTGACCTCGTCGACCCGGTTGACGAACGCGTACACCCGCACCTTGCTGAACTGGTCCCGCATCGCCTGCACCAGCAGCATCGTGAAGTTCGCGAACCCGGCGACCGACCCGGAGACATCGCAGAGCAGCACGATCTCCGGACGGGCGGGCCGGTGCCGCCGGTACGCCGGGCGCAGCGGCACGCCCCCGGTGGACAGCGAGCGGCGCAGCGTGCGCCGGATGTCGATCTGCCCGCGCGCGGCCCTGCGCCGCCGGGCGGCGAGCCTGGTCGCGAGCTTACGGGCCAACGGCTGGACGGTACGGCGGAGTTCGACGAGCTGCTCCCGGCTCGCGATGAGGAAGTCGACCTGATCGGCGCTCGGCGCGATACCCCGCTCGGCGATCAGCCCCGCGCCCCGCCGTTCGGCCACCCGCCGCCGCGCCTCCGTACGCACCCGGTTCCGGAAGTCCTCGATACGGCGCCGGATCTCGTCCGCGTCCAGCCGATCGGTGAACCCGCCTGCGCCGAAACCCGCCCCCGAGCCCGTTCCCGCATACGAGCCCGAGCCCGCCCCGAAGCCGGAGCCGGACCCCGCGCCGAAAACCCTCGCGCCGGAGCCACCGCCGGCCCCTCCCGTCCCCTGCCCCGCCAGAATCCGCGCCAGCAGCGTCTGCGGCCGGAGGCGGTCCAGGGTCTGGTGGGCGGACCAGCCGTCCGAGCCCGGCGAGCCATAACGGCCGAGCATGTCCACGGCCTCGCCGGCGAGTTGGTTGAGGGCGGCCGTGTCGCCCGCGGCCAGTGCCTCGGCGAGGCGGTCCCGCAACTCGTCCCGGTCGGCGGCCCGCGCGCCCCGCGTCCCCGCCAACTCCCCCACACCCAGCGGGAAGTACAGCTCGAAGGCCGCGTCGAACACGGCACGCTGACGGTCCGCACGCAGCAGCGCCGCCGCCAGCCCCTCCCGGATCCGCTCCCGGTCGGCGAGCCCCAGCACCTCCAGCACGGCCGCCGCGTCCACGGTCTCACCGGGCCCGATCCGTATCCCATGACCACGCAAGGCCCGTACGAACCCGGTCAGCCGCTCGGCCAGCACGGCCCCCGGCGCGGCCCCTCCACCCGCGACCGCACCCGGGCCCGCGTCCTCGGTGGTCATACCAACGTCAGCTTCTGCGCGGCCTTGGCGATGTCGTCCTGGTGCTTGAGGATCACGCCCAGGCTGTCCCGTACGACGGTCTCGTCGAGGGTGTCGGCGCCGAGGGCCAGCAGGGTGCGGGCCCAGTCGATCGTCTCGGCCACCGAGGGTGCCTTGCGCAGGTCCATCGCGCGCAGCGCGCCCACCACCCGGACCAGGGAGTCGGTGAGCGCGTCGTCCAGGCCGGGCACCCTCAGTCGTACGATCCGCTGCTCCAACTCGGCGTCGGGGAAGTCGAGATGGAGGAAGAGACAGCGGCGGCGCAGGGCCTCGGAGAGTTCGCGGGTGGCGTTGGAGGTGAGGACGGTGAAGGGGCGTCGGGTGGCGGTGATCGTGCCCAGCTCCGGGACGGTGACCTGGAAGTCGCTCAGCACCTCCAGCAACAGCCCCTCGACCTCGACGTCCGCCTTGTCGGTCTCGTCGATGAGCAGGACCGTCGGCTCGTCGCCCCGGATGGCGGTCAGCAGGGGCCGGGTGAGCAGGAACTCGTCGCTGAAGATGTCCGTGCGGGTCTCGTCCCACGCCTCGTCGCGTCCGGCGGAGATGCGCAGCAACTGCTTGGCGTGGTTCCACTCGTACAGGGCGCGGGACTCGTCGATGCCCTCGTAGCACTGGAGCCGGACCAGTCGGGCACCGCCGACCCGTGCGACGGCCTTGGCCAGCTCGGTCTTGCCGACGCCCGCCGGGCCCTCCACCAGCAGCGGTTTGCCCAGCCGGTCGGCCAGGAACACGGTGGTGGCGACGGCCGTCGAGGCCAGATATCCCGCTGCCGCGAGCCGCACGGAGACGTCGTCGACGGAGGCGAAGAACCCGGCCCCCGTGTCCTTCGGTGCCCCCGCGGCCTCCGGTCGGCCGTTGTCGTCGGCCATGTGCCCACTCCCCCTCGTGCCGAGTGCGATGCCGCCACCCGGCACCCACCCCTCAAGTTACCAAGCGGTCGCTTTGATTACGTACCCTTCGAGGCCGTTCTCACGCCGCCGCCACGAACCGCCCCACCAGGTCCCCCCACCCCGCCTCCAGCCGCTCCAGCGACATGCCCCGGCGGCTGACCAGGTGGTCCACGAGGCCGATGTCCAGGTACCCCAGCAGGGTCCGCGCGAGGAGTTCGATGTCACCCTTCGCCTCGGCGAGGCGCAGCAGCATGCACAGGTGGTTGAGGCGGAGCAGTTCCGCCGGGCTGGTGTGGCGGCGGGAGGCGTCGGCGCGGGCGGCGAGGTACAGGTCCCGGTGGGCGTACTCGTGGCGTATGACGGCGGCGCCGAAGGCCCTGAGCCGCTCGGCGGGCGGCGCGTCCGGGCCGAGGGGCGGCGGGCCGGTGAGGAACGCCGCCTGGAGCTCCCGCTCATGGTGGTCGAGGAGGGCCACGAGGAGCCCGAACCGGTCGCCGAACCGCCGGAAGACGGTCCCCTTGCCCACCTCGGCGGCGTTCGCCACGGCCTCCATGGTCAGGTTGGCCGCTCCGCACTCGTCCGCGAGCCGGGCGGCGACCTCCAGCAGCCGGGTGCGGTTGCGTGCCGCGTCCGCCCGGAGTCGGGGCTGGTCGGCGGGGGTCGTCGCGAGGTCGATGAGTCCGTCGAGGGGTTCCAGGTCCTGAGGCGCGGGGAAGGGCGGCGGCGACTCGTTCATGAAAAGAGCGTAACGCTCACCACAGAGAAGTGGACCCCGGTCCGGATAGCTGCTACAAATTTCAACGGACCCCGGTCCGGTTATCTACAACCGTTACACCACCTGGCCACACCTCTCAGCTACCACCCCTCGCTAGGAGTCACCTCATGTCCGTTCGCATCCTCGCGCTCGTCGGCAGCCTGCGTGCCGGTTCGCACAACCGCCAGCTCGCCGAGGCCGCCGTGAAGCACGCCCCCGAGGGCGTCGAGATCGAGCTGTTCGAGGGCCTGGCCGAGGTCCCGTTCTACAACGAGGACATCGACAACGAGGCCGCCCTCCCGGCCGAGGCCGCGCGTCTGCGTGAGGCCGCGGGCGCGGCCGACGGCTTCCTGCTCTTCTCGCCCGAGTACAACGGCACCATCCCGGCCGTCCTGAAGAACGCCATCGACTGGCTGTCCCGTCCGTACGGCGCCGGCGCGTTCACCGGCAAGCCGGTCGCCGTGGTCGGCACCGCCTTCGGTCAGTTCGGCGGTGTGTGGGCGCAGGACGAGACCCGCAAGGCCGTGGGCATCGCCGGCGGCACCGTCCTGGAGGAGGCCAAGCTCTCCATCCCGGGCTCCGTCGTCCGCTTCGCCGAGACCCACCCGGCCGACGACACCGAGGTCGTCGCCGGCCTCACCCAGGTTCTGGAGCAGCTGACCGCCCAGGCGAGCAGCGCCGCCTGAGCCGACCGCGGCCGAAGCCGTACGGCGCCG
>NZ_AEJC01000396.1 GCF_000317595.1 Streptomyces ipomoeae 91-03
GGTCTACTTCGGCCCGGCGGTGAAGCGCGCCAAGAAGGACGGCCTCGGCACCCTCGGCCAGTTCGTGTACTACGACGCCATGGTCATGCACGGCCCGGGCAGCGACGGCCTCAGCTTCGGCGGCGTCCGCGAGCGGGCGCTGAAGAACGCGGCCTCCCCGGCCCTCGGCGGCGACGAGACGGAGTACCTGCACGCCTTCCTCGACGCCCGGGTGTGGGCGATGCTGCAGGAGGAGGCCCACAGCGACGTCAGCCGGGTCGAGTCGGCCCAGCGGGTCTTCCTGGAGGCGGGCAACCTGGATCTCGATCTGCCGCTCGACTGGGAGGTGTACGGGGACAGTTACTCGCTCGGCTGACAGCCGGGCCTGCGAAACCGTTCCGGGGC
>NZ_AEJC01000397.1 GCF_000317595.1 Streptomyces ipomoeae 91-03
GGTCGAGCAGTGCGGCTGCCTCCCGCTCGGCGCGGGCCAGGAGCGCCTCCGAGTCGACGCGAGCCGCCCGCAGCAGCCCCGCCCGGACCGGCCGGAGCGCGTCGATCGTCTGGTTGGGGGCCGGGAGCGTCATGACGGCATCACGGCCGTCAGCGGGTGGCGACCCCCGGGCGCCACGGGGTCCGACCCCAGTGCCTCGGCCGCGGCGGGGGTGAGGATCACCAGGTCGACGCTGTCCGGCAGGCTCCGCCAGACCCGGCGTACGTCGTCGGGGCCGTCGGCGGCGAGGACGACAGCTCCGGCCAGGGCCAGACCGGCCACCCGGGCCCGTTCTCCGATGGCGGCGACGCGGCCCATGGTCATGCCTTCCCGATGAGGATGACCGCGACGACCAGACCGTAGATGGCGATGCCCTCGGCCAGGCCGACGATGACCATGGCTCGGCCGAAGAGTTCGGGCCGTTCGCTGAGCGCCGCGAGGGCCGCCGCACCGGTGTAGGCGACGGCGATGCCGGCCCCGATCGTCGCTCCGGCCACCGCGATCGCGGCTCCGATGAGGGCGGCGGATCCGGAGCCGGAGTCCTGTGCCGTTGTGGTCGCGGCCTGCGCGGATCCGCCGCCGAGTGCCAGGGCCAGCACCACGGTGGCGGCCACCAGGAGCACGGCGTCGGCGGCGACCATCCACCACAGGGCCGTCCGGCCCGAGCGCCGCAGCACCAGGCGTACGGCGACGAAGCCCGCGACGATGACGGGCAGGGCCAAGAACCAGGTGATCACGATTCCTCCTCCCTCACGGTGCTGTGGCGGACGACCGCCGCCGCTGCGAGCGGCCCGGCGTCGGCGCCCGGCGCCGTGAGGTGTTCCACAGGCAGGTGCCAGGGCCTGAAGGGGCGGCCTTCGCCCTCGAAGAGCCGGGAGAACAGTTCGTAGAACTCCAGCCGCAGGGCCTGGACACCGGCCACGAGTGCCTCCAGCGAGAAGGCCAGGGCATTGCCGACCAGGAAGACCAGCACCGCTGCGACGACCCCAACTGGGCCCAGGCCCGCCAGCGCCGTCGTGCCGTCCCAGACGATCGCGCCGAGTGCCGCATGGGTCAGCCCGAAGGCCGCGAGCCGCGCGAAGGACACGACGTTCGAGCCGATCCGCACCACCGCGTCGAACAGTTGGATGCCGGTCTGCACGGCGCCGCCCGGGCCGCCCGCCGTGGTCGCGTACAGCCCCACCCCAGCGAGCGCCAGGCCGACAGCCGCGATCACCGCACCCACGACCCCGTACGCGACCTGGCCGAGCCACACGTACCCGGCGACGACGGCGAGACCGAGATAGAGCGTCGCCCCGGCGATCCCGGTCGTCGCGTAGAGGGCCGCTGCCGGTCCGCCCTCCCGCCACCGGTTCACGATGCCCGCGGCGTAGGCGACGGCGAGCAGTACGGCGCCGAGTCCGACGGCGGTGGCCAGCAGCCGCATGGGCTCCTCCAGCGGCTCCAGCCACAGCACCGGCAGTATCCCGGTCGGGCCGAAGAACTCGCCGTACGCCACCCCGGCCAGGGTGGCGGTCAGACCCGCCCCTGCGATGAAGGGCCACAGCGGGCGAAGCATCGCAGCTCGGCGCGGTCGGCCCGCGCGCAGCAGGAATGCGATGGCGACCAGCAGCAGCCCGTGCCCCGCATCGCCGAACATCAGGCCGAACATCACCACGTAGACGAACCCGGCCGCCATCGTGGGGTCGAGGTCGGCGTAGGGCACGGTTCCGTACGTGCTGACCAGAGGCGTGAAAGAGCGGCGCACAGTCGTCGCCGCGTACGCGGAAGGCGCGGTGTCCGCTCCGGTCAGCAAGGTCGGCGGATCGACACCGCGCGGGGCCCGCAGCGGCACCAGCGCGCCCCCGGCACCGGCTATGCGCGCCGCCGTGGCGCCTACCTCCGTCTCGGGACACCAGCCGGCCAGTGCCGCGACCGCCCCGTGCCGGACCGCGCTGCCGAGGCGTTCCTCCAGCTGCGCCTCACCGGCCAGCAGGTCCGTCCGGCCCTCGCGTTCCAGGGCGTCCAGGTCGGGGGGAGCATCGCTGAGAACGGGTCGCGCCGGCTCTGAGCGCACCCGCTGCAGACGCGTCGCCGCGGGCCCGCGGACATCCGGCCCTCCGTCCCCGGCCAGGTCGATCTCGACGCAGCCCGCCTCGGCGATCCGCACCAGGCTTTCCCGCAGCGCCTTCTCAGGGGCCACGATGGCCACCCTGCGCATCCGGACCGGCATCGCTGCCTCAGCCCGGAGCATCGAGCACCTCCGCCGGCCAGTCCCCGGGGCCGCCGCCCCGGGCGGCCAGTTCCAGCGCGCCGCGGGTCCGCCACGCATCGGCGGACAGCAGTGCCACGGCCCCCACCACCGGCTGCGGACCGAAGTGGGCCCGACGCAGCAGTTCCAGGCCGTCCCGCTCGACGGCCTCCCACCACCGTGCCTCCGCCCGCCACAGGTCCGCAGCCTCGTCGACGTCGTCCAGCAGCCACCTCGCGGTGGTCGGAAGCGCCTGCCGGAAATCGGCGTACGACCCCGCGTCCACCGCCCGCAGGCCGAGAAGACGGGCTGCCCGGCGGGTCGAGACGTCCGGCACCCGGCGGCCGACGACGAACACCTCACGGCCGAACAGCAAGGCGAGCCGGGCCGCCGCCCAGCGCGCCACGTCGGGAACGGCGGTGGCGAGACGTACGGCGGCGGAGACCCGCATACCGGTGGCGACCGCGGCGGGGGAGTCGCCCCCGGGGTCGCCCCAGACGGAGGCCGCCAGCGCGGTCCGCAGCTCCGACGGCGTACGGGTACCGGCGAGCCGCGTCCAGGCGATCGCCAGCGCGCCCAGACGGTAGGCCGGGGGACGGAGGCGTTCGGCGCCCGGCTGACGGGAGTCGGCCGCGAGAGCCCTCAGGTGGTGTTCGGTGTTGGAGATTTCGAATCCAGCGGCGAGTGCCCGGATGGCGTCGGCGCCGGCGGCCGGCTGCCAGCCGGCGAGAACCCGCAGATGCCACAGCAGTGTCGCGGAGACCGCACGCTGGGCCTCGGTCGGCGTGGCTCCCGAAGTGACGTCGTGCCGGTATGGCGTGGCCGCCAAGTACCGCAGGGCGTCATCGAGGGTGCGGGACGCGGCTACCTCCCTGATGCCCTCGGCGCCCAGGCACCTGGTTCGCAGAGCGCGGGCCCGGGTCACGCCCGCCACCCATCCGGCGCCCATCACGGACCACCCTCCTGTGGTTCCTCCGGGCCTGGAGCCAGTTGATCCGCCGGTGCGAGCGGCGACGTCTCCTCCGCCGCGAGGTCCTCCCGCACCAGCGCGAGCACATGCTCGGCGAGCGCAGGCGTGCGGTTCCTGGCACGATCGCGTACGGCGACCGCCTCGCGTTCTGCCTCGGTCAGCAGTGCCGCCGCCTCGCCCTCGGCCGCACGCAGCACCTGCTCGGCTGCGTGCGCCCGTACCCGACCGGCCTGCGCACGTGCCTCGGCCACGATCTCCTCGGCCTGCCGTTCGGCTTCCCTCCGACGGGACGCGGCGGTGGCGTCGGCCCGCTCGCGTACGGCCTGGGCTTCCTCCTCCGCCTGTTCGAGCAGGGCCAGGGGCGGCGCGAGTTCGGCATGGAGTTCGGCGGAGCGGTCCACGGGGACACCACTCGGTGCGGCCCGGCCGGGCGACGCCGCCGGCCGGAACCGTGCCAGAAAGTCCCGGAAACCCGTCACGAACTCTCCTCCAGGTGGGCCCAGGCCCCGTTTCCCAGTCTCCTTGGTAGGCGATGGCGTGTCGCGCCGCGCCGGGCCACCTGTCCCGCAAAACGGGCCGTTCGGCCCGCAGGCCGCACCCGTGGATCGATGCGAGACTGACCGCGTAGGTGGACTGTGTCCCCGGGAGGCAGCCATGAGCGACTACGAGCACAGCTCTGCGCAGAAGGAAGCCCGTCGCACCACGCCGCGCCGCCCCTGGACACCTCAGGAGGAACCGCGCCAGGACGCGCTGCGCCGCTACCTCACGGCAGTCGCCGCCGCCGCGTCGGCGAGGAGCACCGAGGGGCCCGAGACCGCTCCCGGGAGCGAGAAGACACGGCCTCCCGCCACGGCTGCACACGAACCGCCCGCCGGTGAACCGGCCATCCTCCGTGTCCGGGACGTCATGCAGGTACCGGCGGCCTCCGTCCCCGGTGACATGCCGTTCCTGGACGTGGCCCACACACTCGGCCGCGAGCAGGTGAGCGCCCTGCCGGTGGTCGACGCCGACGATCACGTGATCGGTGTCGTCTCGGAGTCCGATCTGCTGGCCAAGGCCGCCGTCATGGCGGAACCGCACCGGCACGGACCTGTCGGCAAGCTGCGGCAGCACCACCTCTACGAGAAGAGCCGCGGGGACACGGCAGCCACCTTGATGACCTTCCCGCCGGTCACCGTCCACCCGGCGCAGCGAGTGGCGGACGCAGCGTGGACCGCTGCCCACGCGCGGCTGAAGCGGCTCCCGGTGACCGACCACCACGGCCGGCTCGTCGGTGTGGTGAGCCGACGCGACCTGCTGCGTGCCCTGATCCGTGACGACGCCGAGATCCGGGCCGAGGTCGAATCGCTGATCGGCCGGCATTGGCTGGATCCGCGTGCCGTCGGGGTCGCCGTGGAGAACGGCGTGGTGACCATGACGGGGAGGGTGGACAAGGCCGTTGCCCCCGAACTGCTTGCATCGGTGCGGGACATCGATGACGTGATCGAGGTCGTCGACGACATGGAAGCGTTCTGAGCCGTGATCGTCCGGCTTGGCGGGTTTCACCGGCGGGGGTCGGGGTGGGCCAGCTCGGCGAGAAGCTGTTCGGCCTCCGAGGCGGTGAGCCGCTCTTCGAGCAGCGGCAGGTAGATCTCCTCTTCCTTCGCGAAGTGGACCTTGACCAGTGTGTACAGGCCGTACAGGACGCGTCGCAGTGCGGCCTGGCCTTCGCCGTTGAGCCCGTCCCGGCCCATCGCCTCCCGCAGTGTGCCCAGCTCACGCGCCAGTCGACCGACCTCGGCGTGCTCCCTGGACATGGTTGCGGTCGCTTCTGCGGCGCCCATCACTCGAGCGACCGCCGGGTACAGCACCCGCTCCTCGGCTTCGGCATGCGGGATGAGGTGATCGGCCAGGAAGAGCTGAAGGTCGGCGAGCGCGGTGCCGAGCGCCTCCGGCGTCGCTCGGCCCACGGTATCCGCGACCGTGCGCAGTGCTTCGATGTGTGGCAGCAGGTGCTCGTGCTCGTGGTGCAACTGCTGGGTCAGCGTGGTCACGATCTCCTCCTTGCTCGGCAGGGCTGTGGTGGTCGCCCCTGTCATCAGGCTGGGGAGCTCGACGGCTCGCGCCCCCCCGAGGCGCGGTCCGCTCAGGGCCGCGACGGCCACCTTCGTCGGCGGCTGGTCATCCATGGGGCGCACGTCACTGCATGCGGGTGACGAGGAAGTCGGCGCTGCCGGACAGCGTGGTGAGCCGGGGCGTGTCCTCGTCCTCGATGCGGATGCCCGACCGTTCGCTGAGGACCTCGACAAAACTCAGGAAGTCCAGCGAGTCCATTTCGAGCACCTCGCGGAACTTGTCGTCGGGCGCCAGCGCGGCGACGTCGGCGTCGGGGATGACCGAGGAGATCGATTCCCTGACCATGCCCAGTGCATCGGTTCGGTTCATGTTCACAGTTGCTCCGGGTTCTGCAGAAGGCGGGAGACCGCCGTGAGGTAGCGGGCACCGACGGCACCGTCTGTCGCCCGGTGGTCGGCCGAGAGGGTCGCCGTGACCACGGGGCGCACGCCCAGCAGCCCGTCGACGGCACACGGCCGGTCGACGACCCGCCCGAATCCGACCAGTGCCACTTGTGGCGGGTAGATCACGCCGAAGACGGTCTCCACGCCCTGGTCGCCCAGGTTGGTGACCGTGATCGTGGCGTCGGACACCTCGGAACCGCGCAGCCTGCCGGTGCGGGCCCGGCCGACCAGGTCCCTCAGGGCGGTCATCAGCTGCGGGAGTGCCAGGGTGTCGGCGTTGTGCAGAGCGGGGGCGACGAGCCCGCCGTCGCGCAGGGACACTGCCACGCCGAGGTGGACGCCCTCGCCTGCCGTGAAGTGGTCGTCGGTCCAGAAGCCGTTGAGGTCAGGGACCTCCCGGGCCGCCAGGGCCGCCGCCTTGAGCAGCAGCGCCGCGGGGAGCAGCCGTTCACCGACCGGGCTGCCCCGATTGTGTTCGTGCAGCCAGTCCATCGCGGCGGCCATGTCCACGGTGGTGGAGAGGTAGTAGTGCGGGATGTCCCGGTTGGCGCGGGTCATCAGGCCGGCGATCGCCTGGCGCATGGCTGCCGCCCGGTCTTCGGTCGGGGGCGCGGCAGAAGGCCGTGGAGCGGAAGAACGTGCCGCGGTGACGCCCGCGGGTGCGGGGGCGGGTGCGGGTGGGGTCGACGGGCCGGGGACTGCCCGGCGTACGTCCACGGCACGCACGGCCGACTCCCTGCCCGTCCCCGTCACCGTGGCCACGTCGACGCCCAGTTCGGCGGCGAGCCGCCGGGCGAAGGGAGTCGATCGCACGCGTGGCGGTCGAGAAGTGGTTCGGGCAGCCGCTTCCTCGACGTCGGTCCGGGTGACGCGCCCTCCGGGTCCGGAGCCGTGCAGCGTTTCCAGGTCGACGCCGCTGTGCTCCGCGAGGTGCCGGACCAAGGGGCCCGCCTCGATGTGGCCGCGCTGCCGAGCGGCGGACGGTATCGACGGCACCGGGACCGGGACGGGTCCGGGTGGCGGGGATGGGGCCTCGGAGGGCTCGGCCTTCCTCGACACGTGGGGGACTGGTCCCTTCTCCGCCTTCTCGGCTTCCGTAGGGCCCTCGGGCCTCCTGGTCTTCCCTGCCTTCTCCGGTTCCTGCGGCTTCCCCGCCGTCGGCCCGATCAAGGCGAGGGGAGTGCCCACCGGGACCGTCGCGCCCGGTTCGACGAGCAGCTCCGTCATGGTCCCCGTCTCGAAGCACTCCACCTCGATCGTCGACTTCGCGGTCTCGACGACCGCGACCGGATCGCCCTTGTGGACGAGGTCACCGGGCCCCACCAGCCACTCCAGGAGCGTGCCCTCGTCCATGTCGGCGCCCAGGGACGGCATGGTGAACTCGCCCATGATCAGTCCACCGCCCGGTGGGCCGCCGCGACGATGTCGGCGGTCTGCGGCAGGGCGGCCTCCTCCAGCCGCCTGGCGTACGGCACGGGCACCTCCGCGCTGCACACCCGCTCGACAGGCGCGTCCAGTTCGTAGAACGACTCCTCGGCGATGCGGGCGGACACCTCCGCGGCGAGGCTGCCGGTGCGCCAGCCCTCGTCGATGATCACCGCACGGTGGGTACGGGCCACGGACGCGGCGATGGTCACGCCGTCGAGAGGCCGCAGCGTGCGCAGGTCGATCACTTCCGCGCTGAGCCCCTCGGCGGCCAGCTCGTCCGCCGCCGCAAGAGTCTTGGGCAGCGAACCGCCGTACGTGATCAGGGAGATGTCGGTGCCGGGCCGGTGGATCGCGGCATGGTCCAGGTCCACGGGGGCGGTGGGCGGGAGGAGTTCGCCGGAGGCGTTGTAGAGGCTGCCGTGCTCGAAGATCAGTACGGGGTCGGGATCAGCGAGCGCGGGAGCCAGCATGTGGCGTGCGTCCTCGAGGGTGGCGGGGGCGAGAACGCGGATGCCGGGGATGTGGGCGTACCAGCCCTCCAGGCTGTGTGAGTGCTGAGCGGCGAGTTGCCGTCCGGCGCCCGTGGTCATGCGGATGACCAGCGGCACGGGCAGTTGGCCGCCCGACATGTGCAGCAGGGTGGCGGCGTTGTTGAGGATCTGGTCGAGGGCGAGCAGGCTGAAGTTGACGGTCATGATCTCGACGATCGGCCGCATCCCGGCCAGGGCGGCGCCGATGCCGGCGCCGACGAACGCGGACTCCGACAGCGGGGTGTCGCGGACGCGTTCGGGGCCGAACTCCTCCAGCAGTCCGAGGCTGACGCCGAAGCATCCGCCGTACCGGCCCACGTCCTCGCCCATGAGGAAGACCCGGTCGTCGGCGCGCAGAGCCTCCCGAAGAGCCTCACGCAGCGCCTCCCGGTAGGTCGTCTTCGCTTCCTGCGTTCCGCCGGCGCCCATGGTCAACTCACCACTCCCGTCGACGCACTGGTGACGTGGCGGAGCAGGGTTTCGACCGGCTCCTCGGGTGCCTGTTCGGCTGCTTCCACGGCACGGTCGATCTCGGCGGTGATCTGTTGCTCGATTCGAGCGAGCTCCTTCTCGCCGGGTTCACCGTTCTCGCGCATGCGGTCCATCAGCCGGTTGATCGGGTCCCGGGACTTCCACTGCTCGATCTCCGCCTTGGCGCGGTAGCGGTCCGGGTCGTACATCGAGTGGGCACGGAAGCGGTAGGTGCGCAGCTCCAGGAAGTGCGGTCCGGTACCGGCCCGTACGCCCTCGACCGCCCGTCGGGCGGCCTGCTCGACGGCCTCGACGTCCATGCCGTCCACGGCCCAGGCGGGCATGCCGTAGGAGGCGGCGCGCATCGCCAGGTCGGTCTGCGCGTGCTCCCGGGCGAGCGAGGTGCCCATGGCGTAGAGGTTGTTCTCACAGACGAGCAGCAGAGGCAGACTCCACAGCGCGGCAAGGTTCGCCGTCTCGTGGAACTCGCCCTCGGCGAAGGCCCCGTCGCCGAAGAAGCAGCAGGTGACCCGGGACTTTCCGCGCATTCGGTCGGCAAGTGCGAGTCCGGCGGCGAGCGGAAGCCCGCCGGCGACGATCGCGCTGCCCCCGTAGAAGCGGCGACTCGCGTCGAACAGGTGCATGGATCCGCCCCGGCCGCCGCTGCATCCAGTGGTCCTGCCGTACATCTCGGCCATGACTGCCTCGGCTGTGATGCCGCGCGCCAGGGCGTGCCCGTGTTCGCGGTAGGTGGAGACGACCGCGTCCTCGGGTGTCAGCGCCTCGTTGACGCCGACGGCGACAGCCTCCTCACCGATGTAGAGATGGACGAAGCCGCGGATCTTGGCGGCGCTGTACAGCTCGACGCACCGCTCCTCGAAGCGCCGGATGCGCAGCATTGCCTCCAGCAGGTCCATGCGGTGCCCGGTGCCCGGTCGGTCGGCCGGAGCTCCGGCACTCGCGTTCCGCTTGGGCGCCCCGGTCGTCGCCGTCTTCTTGCCGGATTTCGAAGGCGCCGGGTCCTTCCGCGCGCGGGTGGAGCGGGCCACGCTCATGCGGATCCCTCCAAGGTCGACAAGTCGCCTGTGGGCAGGCCGAGTTCACGTGCACGCAGCAGACGGCGCATCACCTTCCCGCTGCGGGTCTTGGGCAGGTTCTGGTCGAACGCGATTTCCCTGGGAGCGACGGCGGGCCCCAGCTTGCGGCGACCGAAGGCCAGCAACTCCCGCTCCAGATCCGGGGTTGGCCGGACATCGGGGCGCAGCGACACGAACGCCTTGACGACGTTCCCGGCGACCGGGTCGGGCCGTCCGATCACCCCGGCCTCGGCCACTGCCGGGTGCTCCATCAGCGCGCTCTCCACCTCGAAGGGGCCGATCAGATGCCCCGCCGACTTGATGACGTCGTCGGCGCGCCCCACGAACCAGTACCAGCCGTCCGCGTCCCGGCGGACCAGGTCACCGGTCAGGTACCAGCCGTCCGCGAACGCGGCGTCGTAGCGCTCCTTGTCGTGCAGATAGCCGCGGAACATCGACGGCCAGCCCGACCGCAGCGCCAACTCGCCCTCGACATCGGGACTTTCGACCTGCGTGACCCGGCCGTCGGTGACCAGTGCCCGGCCGTCCTCGCCCTGCTTCAGCACCGTCGCGTCGACGCCGGGCAGCGGCCGCCCCATAGAGCCGGGCCGGATGTCGCAGGCCGCGAAGTTCGCGATCATGATGCAGCCGGTCTCCGTCTGCCACCAGTTGTCGTGCACCGGCAGACCCAGCACGTCCCGGCCCCACACGACTGCTTCCGGGTTGAGTGGCTCGCCGACGGAGGCGATGAAGCGCAGGGCCGACAGGTCGTAGGAGCGGGGCAAGTCGTACGGGCCCTGGCGCGGGGTGGCGCGCATGAGCATCCGCAGGGCCGTAGGGGCCGTGTACCAGACGGTGACCCGCTCTTCGCCGAGGATCCGGTACCAGCGCCGGGCGTCGTAGTCGCCCTCGTCTACGACCAGCGTCACGCCGTGGACGAGTGGGGCGACGATCCCGTACGACATGCCGGTGACCCAGCCGGGGTCGGCGGTGCACCAGTACACGTCCTCGGGCTGCAGATCGAGGGCGTACGCGGCCGTGGCGTAATGCGCGACCACGGCCTCGTGGACATGGACCGCACCTTTCGGTGTGCCGGTGGTGCCGCTGGTGAAGTGCAGCAGGGCCATGTCGTCGGGCGAGGTCGGCGGGATGGTGAAGGTGTCCGGGGCGGCGGACATCATGTCGTTGAAGGAGGCCGTGCCGGGCAGCTCCTCCGCGCCGGGGCCGACGATCAGGACGTGTTTGAGGCCGGGAACGGACGCCCGGCGCTCGGCGACCTTGCGCCGGTACAGGGCCGCGGTGGTGACCAGGACCTGGGCGTCGCCGAGACCCAGCCGCTGCTCCACCGGGTCGGGGCCGAACGCGGAGAAGAGCGGGCAGACCACGCTGGTGTTCTTCAGCGTGCCCAGCACCGTGGTGTAGAGCTCGGGGCAGCGGCCCAGCAGCGTGAACACACGGTCCCCGTGGCTGACGCCGAGTGACCGCAGGACGTTCGCGAAGCGGGATGTACGACGGGCCAGTTCCGCGTAGGTGACAGTCGAGACGGAATCGTCCCGGGCCACGCACCGCAGCGCGACCTTGTCCGCGCGCTCCGAGGCGGCGTGCCGGTCGACCGCCTCGTGGGCCATGTTGAGCCCTCCGCCGGGCAGCCCGGCCAGTGCGGTGCGCGCCTGCGACCAGGTGAAGTCGGAGCGGACCCGGTCGTAGTCGGTGAGACGGGGTGGGACGACCGGTGCGGTGTCCTTGTGGATCGTTTCCCAGTGCATGGATGCTCCTCCCGGCACTGCCCCGATCTCCAGAGTCGCCGAGCCCGGCCCTTGCCGCATTTCGGCCGGAGGACACGGACCGGTTGTGGCATACTGCCGCGCTGCCGACGCTCATGGAGCCGAGGGCCGCCCGCTTCTTGCGGGCCCGAATCGCACGGTGCGCGGTTTCGCTCCGCTTCGCCGTGTCTCCTTGTGGCCCTCGGCTCAATTCCATGGGACCGCCGCTCGCCGACGGGTTGTAGGGCCGGACGGCCCTGACCGAGGATCCGGTTGGTCCGTTCAGGCTCCTGCCGGCGGACGGTTCACCCGCGCTGCAGCACGACTTTGAGGGCGCCCGTGCTGGTGCCGTGTGCGAACACGTCGTAGGCGTCCTCCATCCGATCGAGGCCGTAGGAGTGGGTGACCAGCTGGGAGACGTGCAGGCGTCCGTACCTCACCAGCTCCAGCAGCCACGGTGTCGAGGACGTGTCCACCTGGCCCGTGCTGATCATCACGTTCTTGCGCCACAGTGCTTCGAGATGCAGCGTGACCGGTTTGCCGTGCGTGCCGATGTTGGCGATGTGACCGCCTGTGCGGACGGCGCGGGTGCACAGGACGAAGCCCTCCGGTTCACCTGACGCTTCGATGACCACGTCGGCCCCCGGTCCCTCGGAGAGGTCGGCGATCATTTTCCCCGGCAGTTCGGCGGCATCGGCACCCACACGGAGGGCGGCTTCCAGCCGTGCGGCGGACAGGTCCGTCACGATGACCCGGCGGGGCGAGTAGAGCCGCGCGATGACCGCCGCGGCGAGACCGACGGGACCCGCGCCCACCACGACGACGGTGTCTCCCGGGCCCACATGCCCGTTCCGCACCCCGACCTCGTAGGCGGTGGGGAGGACTTCGGCGAGCAGGACGGCGTCGCTGAGCGCCAGGGCATCGGGCCGCCGTCGCGCCGAGTAGTCGGCGAAGGGGACCCACACGAACTCGGCCTGTGTTCCGTTGACCAGGTTCCCGAGGATCCAGCCCCCGCCGCCGTGGCACTGTCCGAGCATGCTGTCCCGGCAGAATTCACAGCGGCCGCAGGCCGAGACGGACGACACGATCACTTGATCGCCCGGAGTGAGGGAGTGGACCTCGTGGCCGACGCTCAGCACTTCGCCGACCGCCTCGTGGCCGAGGACGGTTCCCGGCTTCACCTCGGGCAGGTCTCCGCGCAGGATGTGCAGATCGGTGCCGCAGACGGTGGTGGCGTCGACGCGCACGACGGCGTCGGCAGGGTCCTCGATCCCCGGATCCGTGACCGTGTCCCAGGAGATCTGTCCGGGGCTGTGGTAGACGAGGGCTCGCATGGTCACCCACTCCTTGGCTGACTCGGCCGGCTCTCTCCACCGTCGCCCTGGAGGGATGCCCGGGCAACCGGGATCAGCACTCCGTCGGACTCCCCGGGGCCGTCGGGCTCCGGCGCTCGCGGTTCATGGCCGGATGGGTGGGGGTGCCGCTGCGCCGATCAGCGAGAGCCAGCCGACCAGCCCGGCTTGGTCGGTGGTCCCGCATCGGAAGCCGACATGGCCGTCCGGGCGGACGGCCACCAGACCGTGACCGGGGCTGTTCGTCAGCCGGAGGACATGGATGTGGGGACCGGTCACAGCGTCCGGCAGCCCCTCGGCGTCGCGTTGCAGTAGGAGGTGCACACCTGGACGGGCCAGTAGTTGGTGCAGCCGCCTGGGAGGTCCTCCGACGCTGACGGTTGCGTCCGGCAGGCGGTCGCCTGGGCGAGGAGCGCCCCGCAGGCGCGGTGTTCCCTCCACCGACAGGGGGCTGCGTCGGTAGTTGACCCGCAACTGGGAGATGACCCGGAGCGCCTCGGCGATCAGCCGTCGCTGCCCCAGGAGGACGGGTATGGCCGGGGTAGCGAGCGAAGCGGCCACCGCGCGCAGCCATGAGGGAATCAGGCCGGTCGACGCCTCTGCCCAGAACGCGGTGTGAGTGAGGATCATCCGTCGGTGGGCAGCGGGCCTGCGCTCTCTCTCATAGGAGTCGAGCAGCACGTCTGTGCCTGGCACGTCTGCGGACTCCCCGCTGAAGCGGCCCGCCGCGAAGCCGAGCTTCCAGCCGAGATTGACCGCGTCCTGGATGCCGGCGTTCATGCCCTGGCCGGTGGCCGGCGAGTAGTTGTGTGCCGCGTCCCCCGCGAGGAAGAGCCGCCCCTGGCGGAACCGCCGGGCGAGCGCACACTGCAGCGGAACCCGCGCGGACCACGCGAGGTGCTCGATACCTGCCGGAAGCCCCGCGTCTTCCAGGAGGCGCTGGACCTCGGCTCTCGGGACGGCGGCTCCGGGCTGGCCGAAGCTCTGCCCGGGTTCGCCCGTGGACGCCCGCGTGGCCAGCAGTCGCCAGGTGGCCTGCTCTCCGAGCGGGAAGAGGAACAACAGCCCTTGGCGCCCCACGTAGAGCTGGGCACCAGAAGGACCGGACGGCCCCGAAGGTCCGGAGATGGCATCGGGCTCGAGGTCGGCGAGGACCACCTCTGCGGCGTAGGGCCTGCCGTGCCACCCGATACCAGCGCAGGACCGCACGGTACTGGCCGGCCCGTCGCAGCCGGCGACGAAGGGACAGCGGACCTCCTCGATGCCGTGCGCCGATCGCAGCACGGCCCACGCACTGTGCCCGTCGTCGCGGGCAGTGATCAGTTCGGTTCCCCGTTCCACCGTTACCCCGCGGTCGGCGAGCGCCTGCGTCAGCACTGTTTCGACGTCCATCTGCCGCAGGAGTGACAGATGGGGGAACGCCGTGTCGGGCAGCGCGAGGTCCGCGAGCCTGGTTTCGACGACGCGGGAGCCGAGATGCAGGTGGGCCGTCGGGGCAGTGTCCGCCACCTCCAGCAGGGCGTCCGTGACGCCGAGTGGGCGCAGGACTTCCAAGCTGCGTGGATGCAGGATGAGCGCGCGGGAGGGCCGGAACGGCTCGGGACGTCGCTCGACGACCCGGACCCGTGCTCCGTGGTCATGAGCCTGTAGCGCCAGGGTGAGGCCGGTCGTGCCGGCCCCGACGACCAGGATGTCCACCGCTGTCGTCATACCCCGGCCTGGATGCGCCACCATGCCGCGGCGTCGTGCGAAACGAGATCCTCGATCAGCCCGGGGTCTGCGATCACGTCGTCGCGGCGCACGCCGGGGAGCACGGTGTAGCTGATCGAGCCGGGCACGCTGACCAGAGCCAGAACCCGCCACAGGGAACGCGCGTAGTGCTCGGCGCGCTCCCGGCCGTCCCACTCGTACACGCCGCGGTAGCGGTCGTGCTCGTCGTGGGCCAGCCACAGCTTCGAGGTGAAACCGGGGAAGCCCACGAACAGTGGCGTGTTCAGCAGGCTCTCCCTGCGGAACAGTGCGTGCGCGGGCCCGCGGACCAGGCGCAACCTGAAGGTGACCACCAGTGTGCAGGGGTCCTTCGCCAGGCCGCTGCCGAGGCGGGTTTCCCGGTACACCCGGGCCGAGGTGCCATCGGCGAAGCGCAGCCCCATTCCCACCCGTTCCTTCGGGAGGCGGATTCGGCGCCGCGTGAGCAGGGGGAAGGTGGTGAGGAAGCATGCGGCCACGGCTCGCCAAGCCTCGCCAGGGGGAAGCGGTCTCTGTTCACCCATGGTGGCCTCCTCCCGAAGAGCCTAAGTGAGCCTGCGATGCCCGGTGCTGCCCCGCCCACTGGGCCTGGGTTCTGCCCGTACAACCACCATGAAGGACGGCACCACGTCCCGCGAAACCTGGAGAGGCGCACCGGCGACCAACGGTCGTGCCCGGATACCTGGGCATGACCGCTCCTCTAGTCCGGCTCCATATAGGGGCGGCGGAAGACCGGGGCCTGGCCGGTGCCCCACGGGCGTACGGCAGCCAGTGCTTGGGCGACCGCGGACTCCAGCGGACCGCTGGTGTCGACGGCGACGGCCTCGGGCCACGGCGATTCCCTGGCCGCCATGGCGGTGGCGACGTCGAAGTCGGCGTCGGACGGTCCGGGGGCGCGTGTGCTCAGGCGGGCCGCTGACACGTCGCCCGGCACATGGCAGTGCAGGGCCACCAGGTCGGCGCTGGTGCGTTCGGCCATGCGCAGCGCCGCTTCTCGCTGTGCCGCGTCGGACCAGGTGGCGTCCAGGACGACGGACTCGCCGGAGGACAGCAGGGCGGCCGCGCGGTCGAGCAGGGTGACGTAGGTCCTGGCCGTCCACTGGGGCGTGTACAGGCCCTCTCCGTAGTCGGCGGCCGCGGACTGCTCGGCGGGGATGCCCGCCAGCTCCTTGCGGAGGCGGTCGCTGCTGAGCAGCGTGACCCCCAGCCGGTCGGCCAGCGCCCCGGCGAGGGTGGACTTCCCGCTGCCGGGCAGCCCGCCGACGAGCGTCAGACCCACGGCGGAGGTGCGCAGGTGGCGCAAGGTTGTCGAGACCAGCCGTCGTGATGCCGTCTCTGCGTCCGGCGCGCCCTGGCGGGCCTGGATCAGGGAGACCTTGGCCCGCACGAAGGCGCGGTAGGCGACGTAGTGGTGCCACAGGGAAGGGGGTGCGGGGTCGCCGGAGTACTCGCTGTACTGGGCGAGGAAGTACGCGGCGGCCTGAGGGGCGCCGAGCTGTTCCAGGTCCATGGCGAGGAAGGCGGCGTCATCGAGACCGTCGACGTAGCGCAGGTGGTCGTCGAACTCCAGGCAGTCCAGGACGCGAGGCCCGTCGCCGAGGCAGAAGATGTCCTCGGCGAGCAGGTCGCCGTGGCCGTCGACCACCCGTCCCTGGGCGATGCGGGAGTCGAACAACCGCTTGCGGCCGGTGAGATAGAGGCGTACCAGCTGCTCGATCTCCGCCATCCCGTCGGGCACGTGGCCGTCGTCGGTCAGTGCGCGGACCTGCGCGAAGCTGGCCTCCCAACGCGACGACAGCGCGTCCCGCGTGCCTTGTTCGTCGATGTCCCGGCCGTGGGGCGCCTGCGCGTGCCACGCGGCGAGGTGTCGGGCGACGGCCCGCAGGACGTCGTCGACGGCGGCCCCTTCGCGTACCAGACGGGACAGGCGGCGGTCCGCCGGCATGCGGCGCATCACCACGAGTGGTTCGGGCGTCTCCGCGTCGGGGCTGCGGATTACGCCCAGGCCCAGGTAGACGTCGGGAGCGAAGCGGCGGTTGAGAGCGACTTCGCGTTCGCACGCGGCCCGGCGAGCCGCGACCGTGGTGTAGTCCAGGAATCCCAGATCCACTGGCTTCTTGAGCTTGTAGGCGCGGTCGCCGGCGAAGAACACGATCGCGGTGTGCGTCTCGCACACCTCCGCACGCGGCAGCGGCTCACCGTCATGCCGGGCACTGCTTCGGAGCACTGACGCGTCGGCCCGGGGCACTGACCGGACCGACGTCACCTGCGAGCCGGGCTCAGTCATGAGGGACGACGACGACGGGGCAGCGCCCGTGATGGATCGCGGCCTGGGCCACTGGACCCAGGTGGGGCGGAAGCCCGTGCCGGTGTGCGCGTCGGCCGACGACCAGCAGCGCGGCGCCTTCGGCGGCCCGTACGACGGCCTTGGCGGGGCTGTCGAGACGGATGCCCTCGGCCACGTCCACCTGCGGGTACTTCTCACGCCAGGGGCGGAGCACCTTGTCCAGCTGCTTCTGCGCGTCCTGAGTGATCTCTTGGGAGACGTCATGGTCCACCCCCCAGGGGACGCGTGCATGGAGCGGCACGCTTCGGCCGTGGATGGCCTGGAGAGGAACGCCTCGTGCCGCGGCGGTGTGGAAGGCGAAGTCGAGCAGGTCGTCGGAGGATCCGTGCAGTTTCAGGGCCACGACCACGCGGCTCGCGAGTGCCTGGGGCGGCCCCTCCTGGTCTTCGGCGCGGACCAGTACGACCGGCCGCTCGGCCCGTGCCACGACGGGCATGCTGACGTCTCCCAGGAAGTAGCTCTCGACGGGCTCCAGCCCCCGTGAACCGAGGACGATCATCTCGGACTCCGACGCCGCTTGGAGCAGCGCGTTCTGCGCGTCTTCAGCGACCAGATTCCCGACGATGGACAGGCCCGGGTGACGTGCCTGGAGCTCCGCTCGCGCGGTGTGCACGAGACGCTTGGCCCAGTAGTTCTGATCGACTTCCGAGGGGACGCGGGGCGGTTCCGGCGCCAGCAGCGGCCAGGCGTGCAGCAGGCGCAGGGTGAGCTTGCGCTTCTCCGCCTCGTCGGCGGCCCAGCGGGCGGCGGCAAGACTCTCGGGTGAGCCGTCGAGGCCCACGGTGACGGCTGCTTGCATGGCGGCGGCCTCCGTCTCGTACGAAGCTGGAAATGGCGGTGGATGACGGTGAATGAGTCCGATGGCGTGGAGGTCCGGACGCCGCCGAACGCCGAGCGTGGTGTCTTCTCTCCTTCGAGGAGTACCCCAATCCGCGCGGCAGCGCATGTGGACCTGTGGCCGCGGGGCACGAGGCGCGGAATCCGGCACGAGAGGAGCAGGCGGTGACGATTCCCCTGGTGGTCGGCATCGACGGGTCCGAGGCGAGCCTGGAGGCGGTGGACTGGGCCGCCGGCGAGGCCGTCCGGCACGAGGTGCCGATCCATCTCCTGCACGCGGCGGCGCAGGACGACGAAGCGTCCGATGTGATCGGCACAGCCTCGGAACGCGCCAGGAAAGTCGCCCCCACGGTGCGGCTGTCGAGCGAGGTGCTGCATGTGGACGCGGCCTCCGCGCTGGTCGACAAGGGGCGCAACGCCTTCGCGCTGGTGCTCGGATCCCGAGGGCTCGGAGACCTCGCCGGGATGCTCCTTGGCTCGGTCAGCCTGGCCGTGGCCGCCCACGCCGACTGCCCGGTCGTCGTCGTGCGCGGTGGGGTGGAGCACCGGGGCAGCAGGTTCGGGAACGTCGTCGTCGGCGTCGAGGACGGGGAGGGCAGCGGTACGGCCGTGCAGTTCGCTTTCCGCGAGGCCCACGTGCGGCGCTGCCGACTGGTGGCGCTGCACGCCTGGAGTGTCCCGGTCGGGCCCCCTGGGCCCCCGGGCGTGTCCGGATACGCCCTCCAAGCCTTCCGGCGCCCGCCGACGCAAGTGCTGTCCGAAGCGCTGCGCGAGACCGCGGAGCGGTACCAGGACGTGAAGGTGAGCAGCGAGGCGGTCGAGGGCCCGGCACGACGGGCGCTCCTGGACGCGGCCTCCAACGCGGATCTGCTCGTCGTCGGGGCCCGCAGGCGGCTTGGGCACCTTGGTTTGCAGCTGGGTCTGGTCAACCACGCCGTTCTGCATCACGCTCCGTGTCCGATCGCGGTCGTGCCGCAGATATGACCGATGGTGGGCGGGGTGGGCCGAGTGGTGGTCGGCAGGGACCTTCGGCCCCGTGACCGGGTCCTGCCGCCCTTGGAAGGTGGTGAGGAAGAGAAACGTGGCGGGGGACGCACCAGCGACAGCTGGAGGCCAGATCATGAGCGCACAGGATCCGCCGCACGCGTCCGGTCCTCACCGACCGCACCAGGAGCAGCACCCGCGCAAGGGCGCGAACCCGCTGAGGCGTACGTCCGACCGCGTCGAAGCCTGGTGCTCCGCATTGCTGTTGCTGTTGCTGGCCCTCGGACTGCCGGTGGCTTCGGTGAGCGCCGGACTGGCTGTCTACGAGTCCACGATGCGCACCGTCCAAGCCCAGGCCGCGGAACGGCACCAGATCACCGCACGGGTGACCTCGGCCCCCGAGGCAGCACCGGGCAGTGCCGCGGACGAGAAGCAGACGGTTCGGGTGAGCTGGACCGGGGAGGACGGCCGGCAGCGGACCGGAACCACCCGCGTACCCCCGGACAAGACCGCGGGCTCGACCGTGCGGATCTGGGTGGACCGGGAAGGAACCGTCCAGGAGCCGCCGATGTCCGCGGACAATGCGACGGCCACCGGCTGGCTGACGGGCGGCCTGACAGCGGTCGCCGTGTACGCCGGCTTCGTCGCCGGGCGAAAGGCTGTGCGCTTGGCGCTGAACAGCAGAAGGTACGCGCGGTGGGACGCCGAATGGGACCTGGTGGAGCCCACGTGGTCCGCGCGGTTCCACGGGTGAGAGGCGGGGGTCCCGGGGCGAGAGTCCAGGAGGTGACCGTGATGTCCGATGCGACGACCACGGATCTGTACGAGGTCACGATGGCGATGTCGTACCTGAAGGAGGGGCTGACCGGCCCGGCGACGTTCAGTCTCTTCGTCCGTGACATGCCGCCCGACCGGGGGTTTCTGGTGGCTGCCGGCCTGGAGCCGTCGCTCGACTTCCTCTCCGGCTATCGGATCACCTCTGAGGACATCGACGCGTTCGCCTCGGCGCTGCACCGGCCTGTCCGCGATCTGGAGCCGCTGCTCGGCACGGAATTCACCGGTGAGGTACGGGCGATACCGGAAGGGCGGATCGTCCTGGCGGGAGAGCCGCTGCTGGAGGTGACCGCTCCGCTTCCGCAGGCGCAGCTGGTCGAAACGTACGTACTCAACCAGGTCAGCCACCAGACGACGATCGCCTCGAAGGCCGCCCGGTGCGTCCTGGCCGCGGCGGGACACCCGGTCGTGGACTTCTCCCTGCGACGCACCCACGGCCCTCAGGCCGGTTTCCAGGCCGCGCGGCTGGGCGGCCTGGTCGGCTTCGCCGGGACAAGTAACGTCGCCGCGGCCACGGCTGAAAGGCTGCCTGCCGTCGGCACGATGGCCCACTCCTACATCGAGGCGTTCGCGACGGAGGAGGACGCGTTCCGTGCCTTCGCCCGCTCCCACCCCGGCCCGGTAACGCTCCTGGTGGACACCTACGACACCGAGGAGGGAGTCCGGGTCGCGGTGCGCGTGCTGCGAGACCTCGACCACGCGGCCCGCGGGCCCGGCTCGGCCGTACGGCTGGACAGCGGCGACCTCGGCGCCCTGGCCGTGCGCGCCCGCGCACTCCTCGATGCCGGCGGGCTGCCGGACGTCCGGATCATCGCCAGCGGCGGCCTCGACGAGTACTCCGTGGACGAACTGGTCCGCTCCGGTGCGCCGATCGACATCTACGCCGTCGGCACCCGCGTCGGTGTCTCGGCCGACGCCCCGTTCCTGGACTCCGCCTACAAGCTGGTCGAGTACGACGGCCGGCCGGTGATGAAGCTCTCCTCCGCCAAGGTGACCGCCCCAGGGCAGAAGCAGGTTTTCCGTCGCCCCGGATACGGCGATGTGATCGGGGTGCGTGATGAGCAGCCTCCCCGGCAGGGCGTGCCGTTGCTGGTGACGGTGATGGAGAGGGGGAGGCGCACCGTCGAGCGCCCAACGCTGGAGGAGAGCAGGGAGAGGTTCGCCGCTGACCTGGCCGGGCTCCCTCCGGCGGCGCGCAGGATCCGGGCGCCCGTTGCGCCACGGGCGGTGACCTCCGGTCAACTGACCTCGCTCAGTGAACAGGTCCGGCGCCGTATCGAAAGCGAGGTCCTGGCCTCGGCCGTGGACCTGTGAAGCCGTGAGCAGAGCGCGTCCGGATCACAGCGGTCCGTACCGGGATGAGGAGGAACGTGATGGCGCATACGGTGGAGTGGAAGGTCCGTCTCTACCTCTTCGAGGAAGAGGGAACGACCAAGGCGCGCGTGGTGCTGAACACCGGGACCAACGAGTTCACCGGGCACGGTGACGCACACCGGAACCCCGCGGACATGGATGTGCCGGAGATCGGTGACGAACTGGCGGCGGGCAGGGCGATGCACGACCTCGGCCGGCAGCTGGTGGATGTTGCGGAGCGTGACATCGAGGGTGTGAGCCCGCCCGCCACTGGGCCGAGTGCTCGGCCGGAGACCGGCTGGCCGCTGCCGGATGAGATACGAGGAGGATGACCGATGACGCTGCCTGTCCGTCGTGGCAGGGGTGCTTTCCCGGTATGGGACCCCTTCCGCGAACTGGAGGAACTGCACACACGCATGGACCGGCTGATGCAGTCGGCTTTCCCCGGTGGCGGTGAGTTGGGAGTGGCTGGGGCGTGGGCGCCACTGGCTGACGTCGAGGACACCGAGGACGCGTATCTGGTGGAGCTGGAACTTCCCGGTGTGGACAAGGACCAGATCACCGTCGAGGTCGCCGAGGGCGAGCTCGACATCCACGGTGAGATCAAGGAGAAGGAACGCACCGGTGTGGTTCGGCGCCAGACCCGCCACGTTGGGCAGTTCGACTACCGCACGAGTCTGCCGCCGAACGCGGACACCGCACACGTCAGTGCTGAGCTGACCAACGGAGTGCTCACTGTGCGCGTCCCGAAGGCTGAGAAAGGCAAACCGCATCGCATCGAGATCGGTGGCTGACGCAGCAATTCCGTTGTAGGGGTCAGGTGCCGTCGCGGGAAGCACGGGAGTCGTCTGCCCGGTCGGCGATGTGCCCGGAGACCGAGACCACGCCGTCCACACTCCGGCACAGCCGCTCGATCACCTGGATCAGGGTCTTGACCTCGACGCATCCCCCCAGGGTGACCTGCCCGTCGCGCACCTCGACCGTCACGTCCGAGGCAGCAGGGCCCAGCGTCCCGCGCAGTACGTCTTCGGTGATCTCGTCGCGGATGGCGTCATCACGGCGCAGGAAGACTCTCAGCAGGTCACCGCGGCTCACGATGCCCTGCAGCCGGTCGGCCTCGTCCACCACGGGCAGCCGCTTGACGTTGTGTGCCGCCATGAGGCGAGCTGCCTCGACAACGGTCCATTCGGGACGCGCGCACACGGCGGGAGCCGACATCAGTTCCTCGGCCCTGGCGCCCTCGGCCTTGGCACGCTCCCATTCCTCAAGACGGGGGACCGGTGTCAGGCCGGAAGGGTCGACTTGGGTGGAAGACTTGCGCAGCAGGTCGGCCTCGGACACCACGCCCATGGGATGGTCGAGTTCGTCGACGACCGGCACGGCGGTGACATCGTTCTCCGCGAGCAGCTTGACGATCTCCTTGAACGGCATGTCGCGCCGCGCCCGCACGACGTCTCGGGTCATGAGGTCTGCGACCGTGCGGTGGTGCATGTCGCCTCTCCGTTCCTGGTGGAGACAACCGGTGGTGACAGGGGTGGTCGGTTGCCCAGCGGGCCATGGCCATGCACGGCAGGTGCTTCGGCCGGTGTTGTGGTCCAGCCTTGGGGCGGCCGTTGGCGGTCGTCCATCTGACCGGACCACCGGCTGTCTCATCCCATGCGTCGGTACGCCGTGCGTGGCACGTTGGGTTACAGCAGCATTCTCAGGAAACGGTGGCGATCATGCGAGCTCGACTCGGCGATCAACTCATTGTCGAAAGCCCTGCCACCGGCGCCACCAGGCGCGATGGCGAGATTGTGGGACTCCACCACGCGGATGGCACGCCGCCCTACGACGTGCGCTGGTCGGACACGGACGAGGTGACGCTCGTCTTCCCTGGGCCCGACGCGCACATCCGTCACATCGAGCACCAGCCCAGAAGCCCACACACCCCTTCCCGGCCGAGCATGCACGGGACGGGCGGGCAGCCAAGTGCCGGGTCCGGCGGGACACCGCCGGGCAGGGCGCCCAACCCCGGTGACATCGGCCGACGCGTCGCTGCCGAGCGCACACGCCAGGGACTGACCCGGGCCGAGACGGCCCGCCGCGCCGGAATGGCGCCGGGGTACCTGGCATACCTCGAAGAAGAGCCGGCCGACCCGACCTCGGCCAGTCTCCTCAACCTGGCCGCCGCACTGGGAACCAGCGCCGCAGCCCTGCGCGGGGGCGGCATCGATCTGCCGCCCGGCCAGGGCCAGGCGCTCCTGCATCCTCAGCTGCGGGACCTTGGCCTCGACGAATGCCGCGCCTTGCTCTCCACGCACGGCGTGGGGCGCGTCGCGGTGTCGACACCGGACGGCCCGGCCGTCGTTCCGGTCAACTACGAGGTCGTCGACGACGTGATTGCGTTCCGGACGGCGCCGGACTCGGTTCCGGCGAGGGCCGTGGGATCGGAAGTCGCCTTCGAGGTCGACCATGTGGACGAGGCGATGAGCCAGGGCTGGAGTGTGCTCGCCGTCGGATCGGCGCGGGTGGTCACCGAGCCCGAGGTGCGGAAGCTGGTCGAACGTGCCCACACAAAGCCGTGGGCCGGGGGCGAACGCGAGATGTGGGTGTCGATCGAGCCAACGCGCCTCACAGGCCGCCGCATCAGTCCGGCCGAGCACTGAGCGAGCCGCGTTTCCTTCTGCAGGCAGGGCGTACTCATGTCTCACTGCGTGCCCTCCGCACCAGCCGAAGGGCCGGACTCACCGGTGAGATGGGGTTCGACGTCCACGACGCCCTCCACGGCGCGCACCAGGCGCACGGCGACCGAGATGAGTGAGGTGTCGCGGATGTGCCCGCGCAGGGTGACGACCCCCTCGTCCACGTTCACGTGGATGGCGTGGCTGAAGGCCGGGAAGAGGTAGGACACCACGGTGCGGCGGACCTCCTCCTCGATCTCCTCGTCCGACCGCAGGAAGACCTTCAGGAGATCGGCGCGGCTGACGATGCCCTGGAGCATGCCCACGTCGTCGACCACAGGCAGCCGCTTGACATGCCGGACCGCCATGATCCTGGCCGCATGCGCCAGGGTGACGTCAGGGTGGACCGTGATGGCGGGGGTGCTCATGAGATCCTCCGCCGTCACCGCCCCGGCCTTGGCGACGTCGGAGAGGCGCTGGCGTTCCTCGTAGAGACTCGGGTCGGTGTCGCGGAACTCCTCCTTGGGCAGCAGGTCGGCTTCGGAGACGACGCCGATGACGCGCCCTTCACCTTCCAGGACCGGCATGGCGCTGACTTTCCACTGCTCCATGGTTCGGACGATCTCCTTGAAGGGTGCGTCGCGGCCGACAGCCACGACCGTCTGGGTCATGACATCGCTCACGATGTGTGGGGTTTCCGGCATTGCCAACCACCTCGTCTCGCCTCGTCAGGGCACTTCGCCCGCGCCGTGGGGTGCGTACAGGTCGAGCAGTCGTACCCGGGCGGACCTGAGCCGGCGCGCGAGCACGCCGAGGACGTAGGTGCACAGCTCGTGGTCCAGGGCCGGGTCCTTCGCGCACATCTCACGGACCGCCGCCGCGTCGAACTCGTAGGCACGCACCGGGCTGCTCGCCTCGGCCCCCAGATGCCACTGATGGGGAGGGACCAGCCAGGACCAGCCCAGCAGTTTTCCGGCGTCGAGGGTCTCGATGACCGCTGCTTGCCGGCCGGGCACGTGAACGTCGAGAGCGACCGTGCCCGTGTGAATGATCCAGAAGCGGTCGGCCTTTCCGCCCTCGTTGAAGATGCGCTCGCCCGTCGCGAACGACACCTCACGAGCGAGTGGCATGAGCTGCTCGCGATGCTCCGTGCTCAGGGCGCCGAAAACGCCGGGCCTCGTCACCACTGTGGTCTTCCCTTCTCCATGGCCTCGAAGGTGGAGGGCGGGCTTCGTCCAGTCACGGACGTCGCACCGTGCGGGGCCGTGGTCTTCGTGGTCGGGTCGGCGATGGGCACGCACGCAGCGCTGTCCCTCCCGGCCGTATGACTCCACCATCGCCGCAAAACGGCGCGGTGCAACCGGGGCCGAGGTCTGCTCCCAAGCCGATCCGCGTGTCACGAAGCCGGTCCACGTGTCGCGACGGACCCAGGGCGGTGCGACGGTGTTCACAGGAGGTCTCGCGGTTGCCGGACAGAAGGGCGGTGGGGACAGTGGAGCTTCCGCTGGTCGTGGGCGTCGACGGATCGGATTCCAGCCTGCAGGCCGTGGACTGGGCGGCGGACGAGGCGGCACGCCATGGGCTGCCGTTGCGGCTCGTCCACGCCTCCCTGTGGGAGCGGTACGAGGGAGGCCGCCCGTCCTTCACCACCGACCGCCCGGCCGAAGAGATCATGGCGGAGCACATCGCCGCGTCCTGCGCGGAACGAGCCCAGCTCCGCAACCCGGAGCTGAAGGTGTCGAGCGAGGTGCTGCCCGACGACGCCGTGTCCGTGTTGCTGCACGCGGGCCATGAATCCTTCGCCCTGGTCACGGGCTCCCGCGGCCGCAGTGAGCTCGCTGGGTTGCTGTTGGGCTCGGTCAGCCTGGCGGTGGCCGCCCGCGCCGTCTGCCCGGTCATCGTGGTCCGTGGCGGGGAACGGAATCGGCAGGGCTCCTTCGGCCGGGTGGTGCTCGGAGTCGGCGATGCCACCGAGGGCTCGGCCGCCGTACGGTTCGCCCTGCGCGAGGCCGAGGTGCGCGATTGCGCCCTGGATGCCGTTCGGGCCTGGCGCTACCCCGCCCATGAGCACGTGGACCAACCCCTGCTCGAGGTCGCCGCCAGTGTCCACGAGGAACGAGCCTCTACCCTCCTCACCGACGCACTGCGCGACGCGGTGAGGGATCATCCCAAGGTTGAAGTACACCGCCAAGCGGTGGAGGGTCCCGCGCACAAGGCCCTTCTGGACATGTCGGCCGACGCCGACCTGATCGTTGTGAGTGCACTGCGCCGGCACGGCCACTTCGGTCTGCAACTCGGCAGGGTCGCCCATGCCCTCCTGCATCACGCCGCGTGCCCGGTGGCCGTTGTCCCGCAGCGAGCCTGAACTCCAGTACGTGGGCTGGCGGGAGAGGGTGAGGCCGGCGGATGTCGGAGTGGACCTGGGAATACGAGGGCTACGATCCCGCCGCCGAGCGGTTGCGTGAATCGTTGTGCACACTCGGCAACGGCTACTTCGCCACCCGCGGCGCGGTGCCCGAGCGCAGAGCGGGCCTTGTGCACTACCCGGCCACTTACGCGGCCGGGGTCTACAACCGCCTGGAGTCCACCGTGGCGGGGCGCCAGGTGGTGAACGAGGACGTGGTGAACCTCCCGAACTGGCTGCTCCTGCGGTTCCGTCTCCGCTCCGCCGCGGGCACGGCGGGCCCGTGGTTCTCTCCGGACGTGCGGAAGCCGTTCGAGCACCGGCACTCCTTGGACTGCGCCGTGCCACGCTGACGCGCACGTTCTGGTTCCGGGACGGTGAGGCAGGCGCGCTGAGCGTGGAACAGGTCCGCCTGGTGCACATGGCGGACCCTCACCTGGCCGCGTTGCGGACCGTGTTCACCACGCAGGAGTGGTCGGGGGAGATCGAGGTCGAGTCCGTCCTCGACGGCGACGTGGCCAACGGCAACGTGCACCGTTACCGCTCCCTCAACCGCAACCACCTGGCCCATGTACGGACCGGGACGGCGAAGGACGACATGACGTGGCTGCGGTGCCGCACCAGCACCTCCTACATCGGTATCGGTATGGCGGCCCGTACAGTCGCCCTGGGACAGCGGCCGACATCGTCGCAGCTGCGACCCTCCCGTCGCCGCGCTGTGCACCGGCTGGTGCTGCCGATCGCTCCGGGCCGCCCCGCCGTCGTAGAGAAAACCGTGGCCCTGCACACCTCACGTGACGTGGCGATCGGCGACCCGCTCGAAGCGGCGCTCGACCGGGTGACCGCGGCTCCCGGATTCTCGGAGCTGCTGGACTCCCACGTCGCGGCGTGGGCGCGGTTGTGGCGGCGCGCGGACGTGCAGGTGCCCGGGGAGGCGGGCCGCGTCCTGCGCCTGCATCTGTTCCATGTGCTGCAGACGTTGTCGCCGCACACCACGGAGCTGGACGTGGGGGTGCCGGCCCGGGGGCTGCACGGCGAGGCGTACCGGGGCCATGTCTTCTGGGACGAGCTGTTCGTCCTGCCGTATCTGAACCTGCACTTCCCGGAGGTCTCCCGGGCGCTGCTGAACTACCGGTACCGGCGCCTGCCTCGGGCATGCCAGGCTGCGGCTGCGGTCGGCCGGGCCGGGGCGATGTACCCGTGGCAGAGCGGCAGTGACGGCCGTGAGGAGACCCAGGTGTGGCATCTCAATCCCCGCTCGGGGCGCTGGCTGCCGGACCACTCGCGGCTCCAGCACCACGTGGGCTCGGCGATCGCCTACAACGTGTGGCAGTACTGCGAGGCCACCGGCGACACCGAGTTCCTGCACACCAGGGGTGCGGAGATGCTGCTGCAGATCGCCCGCTTCTGGGCGGACCTCGCCGACTTCGACCCCGAAACGGGCCGCTACCGCATCGGTGGCGTCGTAGGCCCCGACGAGTATCACGACAGCTACCCGGGTGCCGGCCTGCCGGGCCTGGACGACAACACGTACACCAACGTCACCGCCGCCTGGGTCCTTACCCGCGCCCTGGATCTCCTGCGGCGCCTTCCCACATGGCGCCGGGAGGAACTGCTCGAACGCGTGCGGCTGGACTGCGGCGAACTTCCGCAGTGGGAGGACGTCTCCCGGCGGTTGCGGGTGCCGTTCCACCAGGGCGTCATCAGCCAGTTCGAGGGCTACGACGACCTCGCCGAGCTCGACTGGGACGCCTACCGGGCACGCTACGACAGCATCCGCCGACTGGACCGGATCCTGGAGGCCGAAGGCGATTCGGTCAACCGCTACAAGGCGTCCAAGCAGGCCGACGTCCTCATGCTCGGCTACCTCTTCTCGCCCGCCGAGCTGCAGCACCTGTTCCGGCGTCTCGGATACCGTCTGGACGACGAGATCTGGCGAAGGACCGTCGACTACTACCTCCACCGCACCAGCCACGGCTCCACCCTCAGCGGACTCGTCCACGGTCTGGTCCTCGCCAGGGCCAGACGGGCCGAGGCGTGGAGTTACGTCCACGAGGCGCTGGAGGCCGACATCGCCGACATCCAGGGTGGTACGACCGGCGAAGGCATCCACCTGGGGGCCATGGCCGGAACCCTCGACCTGATCCAGCGCGGCCTGACGGGACTGGAGACACGCGAGGACGCCCTGTGGCTGGACCCGGTGCCTCTTCCGGCGCTCTCCGAGTACGGGTTCTCGCTGCGCTATCGCGGTCATTGGGGTGTCGGCGTACGGCGCCGGAGCGGGCAACTGGAGATCGGTGTGCCCGACTCGGAGGAGTCGCCGATCCGTGTGGTGCTGGCCGACCGAGCCGTGACCGTCGCGCCGGGAGAGACATGCGCGCTGGTGCTGCCGACGAGTTGATCCGACGGGATGTGGCCTGTGAGCGCGGCGATTCGGCCCTGCCTGCGGCGGTGTTGCCATCGGCCTACGCTCCGAGAGCGGGGGTTCGGCTTCGGGGATCAGAGCCGTGGGAGACACGTATGGAGTGGTTGGTCTCACTGGTGGGCGCGGGTCTTGTCATGGTCACCCTGCGGGACCTGTTCCATACGCTCTGGCACCCCACCCGCCACGGCGGCCTGAGCCGCCTCGTCATGACGGCGCTATGGGGACTGGCCCGGCGTTTCCGTGCCCGCAGGCGTGTGGTCGGGCTGGTCGGGCCGCTCGCCATGGTGGCGGTCGTGTGCATGTGGGCCGGCACCGTCATCCTCGGCTGGGCGATCGTCTACTGGCCTCACATGCCTGGCGCGTTCACCTTCTCGCCCGGTTCCGAGGCGGCGCAGGAACCGGCGCTGCTCGACTCCCTGTACCTGTCGCTCGTCACGGTGGCGACGCTCGGGCTGGGGGACATCGCGCCCGGTGAGGGTTGGCTCCGCGTGGTGTCGCCGTTGGAGGCATTGGTCGGGTTCGCCCTGCTGACAGCCACGGTCTCCTGGGTGCTGGAGATCTACCCGGCGCTGACCCGCAGGAGGGTCCTGGCCATTCGGCTGGCGCTGCTGCGCGACGCGGACCCGGCGCAGCAGCAGATCGACTGCACGGCCGGGGCAATGCTGCTGCACAGCCTGGCCACCGAAGTCGTACGAGTCCGCGTCGACTTCACCCAGTACGCCGAGGCGTACTACTTCCATGACGGGGAGGACCACTCGTCGCTGGCGGCCATGGTCGGCTGCGCCGCCGCGCTTGCCGAGCGCGGACAGGCAGCCGGGCGGCCGGAGGTGCGACTGGCGGGTGACGTGCTCGCCGATGCGCTCAAAGATCTCGCCGCCATCCTTGATCAGCGTTTCCTCCACACCGGCGGAACACCGACGGACGTTTTCGCGGCCTACGCCGCCGACCACGGGCGGGCCTCGTGAACCGGCCCAGGGACAGCAGGACGCCCGACGCGGACATCGGCGAACCCCGGGGTGCGACCCCCTGGGCGGGTCCGTCGGGCCTGTCGTCGGACGAGGCCGCGCGGCGGCTGGAGTTCCATGGTCCCAACGAGATCCCGGCGGAGCCGCGGATCCCGGTGTGGCGTCGGGTACTGCAACAGCTGCGCGACCCGCTGATCCTCGTCCTGCTCGTGGCCGCCGCTCTGACGATCGCCACCGGCGATCTCTCCGACGCCGCCGTCATCCTGCTCGTGATCACGGTGAACACCGTGGTCGGTGTCGTACAGGAAGTCCGGGCGGAACAGGCGGTGATGGCCCTGTCCGCGATGAGCGCTCCCGCCGCCAGGGTGGTGCGCGACGGCGAGGAACGCTCTATCCCGGCTGCCGAGGTGGTGCCGGGCGACCTGGTGCTGGTGGCCGAGGGGGACATTGTTCCCGCGGACGGAGACGTGCTGGCCGCGGCGTTGCTTCTGGCGGACGAGTCCTCGCTCACAGGTGAGTCCGTGCCGGTGGAGAAGGCCCCTGACCAGGACGCGTCGCGAGGTGCGGTGTCGGCGGGCACGATCGTCGTCCGCGGCCACGGACGTGTCGTGGTCACGGCCACCGGCGCCGACAGCGCGCTCGGCCGGATCGCTGCCCTGATGGGTGCCGCACCCGGTCTCACTCCGCTCCAGCACCGGCTGGCGAGGTTCGGCCGGACTCTGGCGGCGGCCATCGTGGCGCTGTGCGCGGTGGTCCTCGCTCTCGGGCTGGTCCGCGGACAGCCCGTCGAGCTGATGATCGTGGCGGCTATCAGCCTTGCCGTCGCCGCCGTCCCGGAGTCCCTTCCCGCCGTGGTGACCCTGGCTCTGGCTCTGGGAGCGCGGCGCATGGCGGACCGGCACGCCATCGTCCGCAGACTGCCCGCGGTGGAGACACTGGGTTCGGTGACCGTGATCGCCACCGACAAGACCGGCACCCTCACCGAAGGCCGGATGGCGGCCGAGCAACTGTGGACACCGTACGGCGAGGCGGCGGTCGTGGGCACGGGCTACGAACCCGAGGGCCAAGTCGTCCGCGACGGCGAGCCGGTCATCGTGAGCACCGCGCCCGACCTGGCGGAGCTGCTGCGTGCCGCGATGCTGTGCAATGACGCGGCGCTGGAGCCCCCGCCGGACGGCTCCACGGAATGGAGTGCGCTGGGCGATCCCACGGAGGCCGCTCTGTTGGTGGCCGGGGCCCGCCTCGGGCTGGACCGTGGGGCGCTGGATCGAGGGTTGCCGCGCCTGGAGGAGATCCCGTTCGACAGCGGTCGCAAGCGCATGACGACCATCCACCGCAGGCCGGAGGGCGGAGTGCGGGTCGCATGCAGAGGAGCGCCGGAATCAGTGCTCCAGCCGCAGATCCTCACCGACCGGCCTGACGTAATCGCCCAGGCGGCCGCACAGGCCGAGGTGCTGGCACGCTGCGGATACCGGGTCCTCGCCATCGCCTCGGCCGACCACCAGGACACGGCGCAGCAGCCCCCGACGTGGGAATCGGGCCTGTCGCTTCTGGGCCTCGTCGGCATCCTGGACCCACCCCGCAGTACGTCCGAGTCGACGATCTCCGCCTGCAAACGCGCCGGCATCGTCCCCGTACTCATCACCGGAGACCACCCGCTGACCGCACGGGCCGTGGCCGGGCGCCTCGGGATCGCTGCCCGGGACGAGGAGGTCACCACGGGGGACCGGATCCGGGAAGGCACAGCGGGCGACCTGACGGACGTACGGGTCTACGCCCGCACCACCCCCGAGCAGAAGCTGGACATCGTCCAGGCGTGGCGCGGGGCCGGGCACGTGGTGGCGATGACGGGGGACGGCGTCAACGACGGCCCGGCTCTGCGGCAGGCCGACATCGGTGTCGCCATGGGGCGGCGCGGTACCGAGGTCGCGCGCCAGGCGGCCGATCTGGTCCTCGCCGACGACAACCCGGCCATGATCGTGTCCGCCGTCGAGGAGGGACGCCGGGTGTACGCGAACGTACGCCGGTTCCTGCTCTACGGCCTTGCCGGGGGCACCGCGGAGATCCTGGTCATGCTCCTCGGCCCCTTCCTGGGAATGCCGCTGCCGCTGCTCCCCGCACAGATCCTGTGGATCAACCTGCTGACGCACGGCCTGCCCGGCGTTGCCCTCGGCGCGGAGCCCGTCGACCCGGACACGATGCGCCACCTTCCCCGTCCTCCCGAGGAGAGCGTGCTCGGGGCCGGCCTGTGGCCCCGCATCCTCTTCATGGGAGCCTTCGTCGCCACGGTGACCCTCGTGGTCGGTGTCTGGGCCCGGGAGACCGGACGCCCCTGGCAGTCCATGATCTTCCTGATCCTCGGCGCCACCCAGCTCGGCGTGGCGCTCGGCTCACGGGCCCGCCCGGGCAGCCTGGCCAACCCGTTCCTGCTCGTCGCCGTCGGCGCGGCACTGAACCTCCAGGTAGCGGGCGTCTATCTGCCGCCCCTGCAGGAGCTGCTGGGTACGGAGCCGCTTCCGCCCACCGACCTCGCGATCGCCTGCGCGGTGTCCGGTCTCGGCCATGTCGTCATGCGCCTTCAGGCCCGACTGAAACCGGAACGCCCACCGCGCGGGGGCCCTCCGGAGGTCCGAGAGCGTTGAGCCCGTCATGCGCGACGGAAGCGCGAATTCCCACCCGCTGACCGCCATGTGACCCTCACGAGAGGGTGAGGCCGGCCCGCGCTGGAGGAAGTCGCTGATCGGCTGACAGGGCCGAACGGACCGCGCACGGGGACCGGTCGGCCCACGCGTCTCGAACTCGGGCAGGTGACCCTGGAAGCGGGGAAGAAGGAGGTGCTGGACATGACCGGCACGACCGAGCGGCTCCCCGGCGCCCTGCACTGCCCGACCTGTCCGAATGGGCGGAGGCGGGATTCCCCGTGCTGGAGGAAATTCCGGCGACGCACGGTGTCCACGTCGAAGAACGCCTGGCGGACGGGCGGTACGTGCTGCAGGCCGAGCTTCCGGGGATCGACGCCGAGGATATTGAGATCACCGTCGCGGAAGGTTGCCTGACCCTCCGGGCCGAGCGCAGCGAGGAGACCACCCAGCAGGGCCGCGCGGAATTCCACTACGGCCACTTCACCCCGCTGCCGCCGGGGGCCGAGAGCGACGAGGCGACGGCTGAGTACAAGCATGGTGTCCTGACCATCACGATGCCGGTGCGGGAGGCGAAGACGGGCATGAGGACCATGCCGATGCGGGAACTTCTGAGCGTAGGTGCGCATTGAACCGCATCCTGGTGCGCGGCCGATCCGTTCTTCTGGCCGCGCACATATCTGTTATCTGTCCGTGGGCTGCCGACACCCAGCGCGTCACCCGTCCGCTCGGCCCCTGCGGCAGCGCCACTACATCCTCTGCCCGAGCGGGTGGGCCATTTCGTTCGCTCGTCTGCGCGGCCCCCTAACCCATACCAGTGACCCCTTGGACCGCCCCGTCCGACGCGGTCATGATGCGCCCCACGCGCACGGCCGTGACCTTGTACTCAGGGCAGGACGTGACGGTGTCCGCCTGGTCGGAGGTGAGGCGGTTCACCCCGCTCGTGGGGAAGTGGAAGGAGCAGAAGACCTGGCCGGGGGCGGTCTGCTCACCGACCCGGGCGACGAGCCGGGCTTGGCCGTGCCGACTCTCCACGGTGAGCTGCGTGCCGTCCCGCACACCGTAGCGGGCGGCATCGTCGGGATGGAGGTCGAGGAAGTCGACCGGGTCGAGTGCGAGGTTGCCGCCGCGTCGGGTCATGCTGCCGGAGTTGTAGTGCGCCCAGCGCCGCCCGGTGACCAGGACCAGCGGGTAGTCGTCGTCGGGCTGTTCCCCGGGCGGGAGGTAGGGAGCTGCGATGAGGCGGGCCTTGCCGTCCGGGGTGGCGAACCGTTCCTTGTAGAGCTTGGCCTCTCCTGGGCGGTCGGGATCCGGGCAGGGCCACGGCACGGCGCCTTCCCGGTCCAGCCGGGCGTGGGAGAGGCCGGCGAAGACGGAGGCGATACGTCCGCATTCGGCCAGGGCGTCGGCCGGAGTGGGGCAGCCCAGGTCGCCGCCCATCAGGCCGGCGAGGGCGTGTACGGCATCGAAGTCGCTGCGTGTTTCGCCCGGCGGGGGTACGGCGGGGCGGACCCGCTGGAAACGGCGGTCGAAATTGACGAAGGTGCCGTCCTTCTCCAGCCAGGACGTGACCGGCAGAACGACGTCGGCGTGGCGGGCGGTCTCGGAGAGGAACAGTTCGTTGCAGACGACGAGCGGGCAGGCGTCCAGGGCTGCGGCTACCTGGTTGCTGTCGGGGTCGGTGGCGCAGACGTCCTCGCCGATGATCCACAGCGCCCGCAGATCCCCCGCCCGTGCGGCGGCGAACATGTCCGGGATCCTCAGTCCGGGGCGCTCCGGAACCTGTACTCCCCACACCGCTTCGGCCCGGGCTCGGGCGGTAGGGTCGGTCACCTTCCCGTAGCCGGGCAGGAGATCGGGCAGCGCTCCCATGTCGGAGGCGCCCTGGACGTTGTTCTGGCCGCGCAGGGGGTTGACGCCGTGCCCGCGGTCGGTGCCGACGGCGCCGCGCAGGATCGCGAGGTTGGCCAGGGACCGTACCCCGTCGGTGCCGTGCAGGTGCTCAGTGACGCCCAGGCCGTAGACGATCGCGGGCTGCCGGGCGCGGCCGTACAGCCGGGCCGCGGCGACCAGGTCAGCGGCGGGCACCCCGGTGATGTCCGCGATACGGTCGGGCGGGTAGTCCAACAGCAGCTCGGCGAGTTCCGGCAGGCCGGTGACCCGTTCGCGCAGAAACTCCTCGTCCACGAGCCCCTCGGTGAGCAGGACGTGGGCGAGGCCGTGGAAGAGCGCCACGTTGGTGCCGGGCCGGGGCCGCAGGTGTACGTCGGCATGCAGCGCGAGGCCGACGGCGCGGGGGTCGGCGACGACCAGCTTGGCTCCGCGCAGCACGCGGCGGAGCAGGCGGGCTCCGACCACCGGGTGGGCTTCGACGGGGTTGGCGCCGACCACGAGCAGGCAGTCGGACCGCTCCACGTCATCGAAGCTGTCGGTGCCGCCGGAGAGCCCGAAGGAGGCGGTCAGGCCGGCGGCGGACGGGGAGTGGCACAGGCGGGAGCAGTTGTCGACATTGTTCGTGCCGATGACGACCCGCATGAACTTCTGGACGAGGTAGTTCTCCTCGTTGGTGGCGCGGGCCGAGGAGATCGCCGCCACCGCGTCCGCGCCACCGGCGTCGATGGCCTTGCGCAGGCCCTGGGCGACATGGCCGAGCGCCTCCTCCCAGCTCACCGGCTCCAGGCGGCCGTCGCGCCGCAACAGAGGCCGGGTGAGCCGTTCGGGAGAGGCGAGGTAGCCGTGGGCGAAGCGGCCCTTGACGCAGGTGTGCCCCTGGTTGACGGGGCCGTCCCGGGCGGGCAGCACGGCCGTGACCTCGCCGTCGGAGGTGACGACGTCCAAGGCGCAGCCGACGCCGCAG
The DNA here is from genome assembly GCF_000317595.1 of Streptomyces ipomoeae 91-03. Lineage (GTDB taxonomy): Bacteria > Actinomycetota > Actinomycetes > Streptomycetales > Streptomycetaceae > Streptomyces > Streptomyces ipomoeae. Next base: position 34,415 of record NZ_AEJC01000397.1, read on the forward strand.
TACCCGCACGTCGTACGTGTGGCGGTCGGCCGGTGGGCGGAGGTGAGCCCGTGCCCCGGGCCGGGCTGGGTGATCGCACCGGTGGGGCAGGTGTCGACGCAGCCGCCGCAGGCCACGCAGTCCGACTCGGCCCAGGTCCCACCGGTGCCGGGAGCGACCACGGTGTCGGCGCCCCGGCCGGTCAGGGTCAGGGCGAAGGTGCCCTGCACCTCGGCGCACATGCGGACGCACCGCCCGCAGGCGATGCACAGGTCCCGGTCCAGGTGGACGTACGGGTGGGAGTCGTCCCCGCCCCGGCCTCCGATGCCCTGTGCCGCGTCCGGGCCGATGCCCAACGACCGGCAGACATCGGCCAGTTCGCTGGGATTGTCCTCGGTGAGGGCACGGGGAGGCAGGGCGGAGGCGATGAGCTCCACCGCATCCCGGCGCAGCTGCCGGAGGTCTTCCGCGGCGGTTTCGACGTGGACACCGGACGAGGCCGGGGTCACGCAGGCCGCCACGATCTGTCCGTCGGCCCGTACGAGACACGTACGGCAAGAGCCGGCCGGGCTGAGCCGGTCGTCGGAGCAGAGCGCGGGCAGCTCGGCGCCGGCCGCCCGCACCGCCGAGAGCAGTGAGGCTCCCTCGGCAACGGCGACCCTGACGCCGTCCACGTCGATTCCCGTCATGGTTCCCATCCCGTGAGTCGGGCCCCGTAGGCCAGGGCGAGGCTGTGCACCGCGGGCGGAATGCGCCGTCCGAAGGCGCACAGGCTCGCCTCGGCCAGGACACTGGCGAGCCGTCCCCATTCCGTTCCGGGCGGGGTGCCGGCGGAGGCCAGCTCCAAGCCGCGGCGCGAGCCGACGCGGCAGGGGGAGCAGGCGCCGCAGCTCTCTGCCGCCGCGAACTGCCAGATGTGCCGCAGTACTTCCTCCGGCGGCACGTGCTGGTCGAAGGCGACCAGCCCGGCGTGGCCGAGGGCGGCGCCCCGGGCCGCGAGGTCGGAGGTCGTCAGCGGTACGTCCAGCGCGTCGGGGCCGAGGAATCCGCCCAGCGGCCCGCCGACCTGCACAGCGGTCAGTTCGCTGCCGTCCTTCAGACCGCCGCCCAGCTCGGTGACGATCCGCAGCAGCGGGGTGCCCAGCTCGACCTCGTACGCCCCGGGCCGGGCGAAGCGCTCCGACAGGCACACCAGCTTCGTCCCGGTCTCGCCCGGATCACCGCGCCGGCCGTACGCGTCTCCACCGTGGGCGATGATCCACGGGACGGAGGCGAGGGTCTCTACGTTGTTCACCACCGTCGGCTCATCCCAGAGGCCACGCTTGGTCGGGTAGGGCGGGCGCGGCCGGGCACAGCCACGGTCCCCTTCGAGGCTCGCGATCAGGGCGGTCTCCTCACCCGCGACGTAGGATCCGGCGCCCTGCACCACTTCCACGTCCAGGCTCGTGTCCGTTCCGTGTACGGACGGACCGAAGTGCCCATCGTCGTACGCCTGCCTGACCGCTTCGCGTATCCGCGCCAGCGCACGCGGATACTCCGAGCGCACAAGGATCACGCCTCGGCGTGCCCCGCATGCGAAGCATGCGAGGGCCAGGCCCTCCAGTACGCGCTCCGGCTCCGCCTCCATGAGCAGCCGGTCGGCGTACGAACCGGGATCCCCCTCGTCGCCGTTGGCCACCACCACGGTGCCGGGCGCCCGGCCGGCCGATTCCCACTTGGCGGCCACCCGGAACCCCGCGCCGCCGCGCCCCCGCAGCCCGGATGCGGCCACCTGCCGTTGGACCTCGTCGGAAGCGCTCGTGGTCACCGTCCGTGGCCACACCTGCCACGGGGGCTCACCGGCCACCACGCTTCCCAGCAGCACGGGGTCGCCGGTGTCGTCGGCCGCCGGGATCTCGGGCGCCCGAGGGGCCTTACGTCCCGCGAGCTGGCCAGCCAGCGTCGGGCCGGTGCAAGGCGTGTCACCGTCGAGGGCGGCGGGACCCGCGTAGCAGTACCCCAGACAGCGGACGGTCTGCAGCGAGGTCGCCGCGTCAGGCGAAACCATGCCCGCGGTGACGCCCAACTCGTGCTCCACCTCGGTGAGGTGCCGTCCGGCCTGAGCGGCGAAGCACGCCGTCGCCGCGCAGGCGCGGACGTGACGGCGGCCGTGCGGGGCGGCGAGGTCCGCGTAGTAGCCCGCAGGCCCGAGCGCGGCGGCAGCGGGCAGGCCGAGACCGGCAGCGACAGCCGGAGCCCACGTCCCAGGACTGTCCGCCGTACCCGCCCTGACGTCGGCCAGCGACTGGATCAGCCTGTCTCCCGGCCGACCGCGCCGGTCGTCCAGGGCCCGAAACGCGTCGAAACGGTCTGCGGAACCCACCGGAGTCATGACCTCATCGTGGAGCCAGTCACCAAGGCTCGCAATCCGGGGCATCAATGCTCATCTTGGTCCTTCCCAACCCCGGCGGGGCCCCCGCGACGGGACACCGGCCGAGCGGGACCGGTAGACGATGTACGGCCGGAACAGGTAGCCGACGGGCGCGGTGAAGGCGTGGACGAGCCGGGTGAAGGGCCAGATGGCGAAGAGCAGCATGCCGATGAGGGTGTGCAGTTGGAAGGACAACGGCGCGGCGGTCATGGAATCGAGGTCGGGGCGCAGCGTGAAGACGGAGCGGAACCAGGGGGAGACCGTCGCGCGGTAGTTGTGCTCCTCACCGACGACACCCGCCCCCAGCAGGGTGGTGATCAGTCCGACGACGATGGCAGCGACGAGGACGACGTACATCGTCTTGTCGTTGCGTGTGGTCGCCATGAACACCGGTCCGGTGGTGCGTCGGCGGTAGATGAGGATCGCGACGCCGGCGAGCGTGGCTACGCCGGCGACGCCGCCGAGGACCAGCGCCTGGACGTGGTATGCCGTCTCGGACAGGCCGACGGCCGATGTCCAGCTCTCTGGAATCAACAGTCCGATCACGTGGCCGATGACCACGACGAGGATGCCGAAGTGGAACAGCGGGCTGCCGATGCGCAGCAGCCGGGACTCATACAGCTCGGAGGAGCGGGTGGTCCAGCCGAACTGGTCGTACCGGTACCGCCACACGGTGCCGCCGATGAGGATCGCAAGGGTGACGTACGGCAGGACGCCCCACAGGAGGATGTCGAGAGCGCTCATCGCCGGGCACCTTCCGACGGTGCCGGACCTACGAAGGGCTCCAGGCCGACGGTCTCCTGTGGTGGTCCGGTGCGGGCCAGGCGCTGGGCGGCGGCGCGGTCCTGCGGGGACGGGCCGGGCAGAGTTGCGCACACGGCTTCGAGGACGGCGGCGTAGGGCGAGCCCGCGTCGCGCAGGGCCAGCCGGAGCAGTTCCATCCCGGCGCGGTGCTCCTGGAGGAGCGCGAGGCCGTCGGTCAGGTCGCCGGTCGCCGTGTACTCGAGCGCGACCGGGAGGTAGTCGGGCAGCTCGGTGCTGCTCAGTTCGAGGCCGTGGCGGCGGTAGCGGTCCTTGAGCGTGGCCAGGGCCTGGCCACGGCGGCGGGTTTCGCCGTCGGTCCACCAGGTCAAGTAGAGGCAGCAGCGGCGGCGCCGGTCGAAGGTGGCGACGTAGGTCTCGGCGAGGTCGCGGGGCGAAGTGGCTGCGATGTGCCCGAGGAAGCGGGTCAGGGCCGAGTGCGCCGTGCCGCGAGGCAGTGCGGCCACGGCTTCGGTCACCAGGGGGATGCGGTCCCGAACCGTTTCGTCGGGGTACTGCAGCAGGATCGCGGCTGCCTGGCAGACCACGGCGGCATGGCGCTCGGCGATCACGGCTCCTCCTCGGGCTGGGGATGCCTGGGCGGGAAGAGGCCCTCGGGCCGGCCCTTGCCATCCCAGTTCAGCAAGTTGATCCGCGCGCCGGGGCGCTCCGGATCGGCGATGCCGCCGGTGGTCTGCCGTTCCTTCAGGGCATGGAAGGTTTCGACGGAGACGGGTGTGGGCCGGCCCGAGGCTTCGCCGAAGGGCCCGCTGTCGTACATTCCGGGGCCGCCTTCGTAGTCGAGGCTGCACGCGGTCTCTTCGAGCCGCCGGCCCTCGGCTTCGTGAGCGGAGGGAATGACGTAGCGGTCGTGGTACTTGGCGATGGCGAGCAGACGGTAGAGCGAGGTGACCTCGCGTCCGGTCATGCCGGCCGCCGCCGCGATCCGTTCGTCGGGTGGGTCGCCCAGATTGACGGCGCGCATGTAGGAGCGCATGGCCGCCAGCCGTTCCAGCACCTGGCGGACAGGTTCGGTGTCGCCGGCGGTGAAGAGTCCGGCGAGGTACTCGATCGGGATCCGCAGCGTGTCGATGGCGCCGAAAAGGTTGTCGACGTCCTCACCGTCGTGGCCGGTGTCGGTGAGCGCGTCGACGACCGGGGACAGCGGGGGCACGTACCAGACCATCGGCATGGTGCGGAACTCCGGGTGCAGCGGCAGGGCCACCCGGTAGTTCCGGGCCAAGGTGTAGACAGGGGAACGCCGGGCTGCTTCCAGCCAGTCCTCGGGGATGCCGTCCCGGCGCGCTGCTGCGATCACCTGGGGGTCGGCCGGGTCGAGCATCAGGTCCAGCTGTGCCTGGTAGAGGTCTTTCTCGTCGGCGACCGACGCGGCGGCGCCGACGCGGTCGGCGTCGTAAAGGATCAGGCCGATATAGCGCAGGCGTCCCACGCAGGTCTCGGAGCACACGGTGGGCAGGCCGACCTCGACGCGGGGGTAGCAGAAGGTGCACTTCTCGGCCTTGCCGGTCCGGTGGTTGAAGTAGACCTTCTTGTACGGGCAGCCGGTCACGCACATCCGCCAGCCCCGGCAGCGGTCCTGGTCGACCAGGACGATGCCGTCCTCGGACCGCTTGTACAGCGCCCCCGAGGGGCAGGAGGCGACGCACGATGGGTTCAGGCAGTGCTCGCAGATGCGCGGCAGGTAGAACATGTACGCCTGCTCGTACTGGAAGCGCACCTTCTCCTCGGCTTCGCGGCGGATGCGTTCGACGACGGGGTCGTGGTCGGCGATCTCGGCGCCGCCCGCGAGGCTGTCGTCCCAGTTGGCGCTCCACTCCACGCTCATGGGCTCGCCGGAGATGAGTGACTTGGGCTGCGCGACGGGGAAGTCGTCGCCGAGCGGTGCTGTGGTGAGGTTGCCGTAGTCGTAGGTCCAGGGCTCGTAGTAGTCGCGGATGGTGGGCAGCACGGGGTTGGCGAAGATGGTGAGCAGCTTGCGCAGCCGCCCGCCGGACTTGAGCCTGAGACGGCCGCCGCGGGTGCGGACCCAGCCGCCCCGCCACTTCTCCTGGTCCTCGTAGCGCCGCGGGTAGCCCTGGCCGGGGCGGGTCTCGACGTTGTTGAACCAGACGTACTCGACGCCGCTGCGGTTGGTCCACGCCTGCTTGCAGGTGACCGAGCAGGTGTGGCAGCCGATGCACTTGTCGAGGTTCATCACCATCGCGAGCTGCGCCATGCAGCGTCCGATCGGCTCACTCCCGGGCATCAGTACGTCACCTCCTGGGAGCGGCGGCGGATGACGGTGACCTCGTCGCGCTGGTTGCCCGTCGGGCCGAGGTAGTTGAAGGCGAACGACAGCTGTGCGTAGGCGCCGATGAGGTGGGTGGGTTTGATCAGGATGCGGGTGAGGGAGTTGTGGATGCCGCCGCGTCGGCCACTGGCCTCGGCAATGGGGACATCCACGACCCGTTCCTGTGCGTGGTGGACGTAGACGGTGCCGGTGGGCATGCGGTGGGAGACGATCGCGCGCAGCACCATCACGCCGTTGCGGTTCACCGCCTCGACCCAGTCGTTGTCGCGGGCGCCGATCGCCTCGGCGTCTGCGGGGCTCAGCCACACGGTCGGGCCGCCGCGGGAGAGCGTGAGCATGAGCAGGTTGTCCTGGTACTCGGAGTGGATGGACCACTTCGAGTGCGGGGTGAGGTAGCGGACGGTGACCTGGCGCGCGCCGTCCGGGCCGATCTCGGGCTCCCCGAACAGCCGGTGCATGTCCAGCGGCGGCCGGTAGATGGGCAGTGTCTCGCCGAACTCGTGGATCCAGTCGTGGTCCAGCAGGAAGTGCATCCGGCCGGTGAGGGTGTGCCAGGGCTTGAGCTCCTCGACGTTGGTGGTGAACGCTGCGTAGCGCCGCCCGCCGGTCTCACTGCCGGACCACTCGGGGCTGGTGATGACGGGCACGGGTTGGGCCTGGGTGTCGGCGAAGGTGATCCGTCGTTCCCCGCTGCCCTCGGCGAGGTGGGCGAGTGGCCGTCCGACGCGCTGCTCGGCGGTGCGGAAGCCCTGGACGGCGAGTCGGCCGTTGGTGGTCCCGGACAGGGTGAGGACGGCCTCGGCCATCTTGGCGTCGGTGTCCAGGGCGGGCCGTCCGTCGCCCGCGCCGCCCAGCATCACCCCGTTGACGCGGGCGAGGTGCTCCACCTCGTCCTTCGGGGAGAGGGTGAGTCCTTTGACGGGGAGCCCCAGTCGTTCGGTGAGCGGGCCCAGCGCGGCGAGCTTGTCCGCGACCGCCCCGTAGTCCCGCGTCACCAGCGCCAGGGCGGGCATCGTCCGGCCGGGGACAGGGGCGACGTCGCCGCCTCGCCAGTCGCGGACCGTTCCCAGGGCCTGCCCCGCGGTCTCGCCGGGGGTGTCGTGCTGCAGCGCGGTGGCGACCACGTCACGTCGTACGCCGAGGTGCTCGCGAGCCAGCTCGCTGAACCGCCGGGCGATCGCGGTGAACGCGGCGAAGTCCGAGCGGGTCTCCCAGGGCGGGTCGATGGCCGGAGTGAAGGCGTGCACGTACGGGTGCATGTCCGTCGAGGACAGATCGTGCTTCTCGTACCAGGTCGCGGCGGGCAGCACGATGTCCGCGAGCAGCGTCGAGCTCGTCATCCGGAAGTCCAGCGCCAGCAGCAGGTCCAGCTTTCCCTCGGGCGCCTCCTCTCGCCACCTGACGTCACGGGGGCGGCACTCCGGCGGTGTCTCGGCCACGCGCAGGCTGGAGTGCGTGCCGAGCAGGTGTTTGAGGAAGTACTCGTTCCCTTTGCCCGACGAGCCGAGCAGGTTGGCGCGCCACAGCGTCAGGCAGCGCGGCCAGTTCTCCTCGGCGTCCGGGTCCTCGCAGGCCCAGCCCAGTTCTCCCGACGCCAGCGTGCGGGCGACATACTCCGTGGGCGCCTCGCCCGCCATGGCGGCTTCGTCGGCCAGGTCGAGCGGGTTGCGGTCGAACTGCGGGTAGGAAGGCATCCAGCCCAACCGGGCGGACAGCGCGATGGTGTCGGCGGTGTGCAGGCCCGTGAGGTCGCCGCGGGCCAGCGGCGAGGCGAGTGCGTCGGCGCGGTATCCGTCGTAGCGCCACTGATCGGTGTGGGTGTACCAGTACGCCGTGCCGATCATCTGCCGGGGCGGGCGCTGCCAGTCCGTTGCCATCGCCAGCGTGGACCAGCCGGTAAAAGGACGGCACTTCTCCTGGCCGACGTAGTGCGCCCAGCCGCCGCCGTTGCGGCCCATGGCCCCGGTGAGCATCAGCAGCGCCAGGATCGCCCGGTACGTCGCATCGCCGTGGAACCACTGGCAGACACCCGCCCCCATGATGATCATGGTGCGGCCGCCGGACCGCTCGGAGCTGCGCGCCATCTCGCGAGCTACTCGGATCATGGCGCCGGCCGGTACGGATGTGTGCTCCTCCTGCCAGGCAGGCGTGTAGGGCCGAGTGGCGTCGTCGTACCCCGTCGGCCAGTCTCCGGGCAGGCCATCGCGTCCAACGCCGTACTGCGCGAGCATCAGATCGAAGACCGTCGTCACCAGCCTGCCGCCGATCTGCCGTGCGGGGACGCCGCGGCGCAACACCGCGCCGGTCCCCTCCGCCGTGTCGAAGCGCGGCAACAAGACCTCGACAGGCTCCGCCCGCTCTCCGAGAAGCGTCAGCTGGGGGCTGGTGTCCCCGAGGCCGAGATTCCAGCGCCCCATGCCGGATTCGGTCCACCGCTCACCCAGCGTGCCGCGCGGCACGACCGGCTCACCGGTGCGCCCGTCGACGAGTACGGTTTTCCACTCGGCCCCTTCGGAGGTGTCGCCGAGGTCGGAAGCCCGCAGGAACTTTCCCGGTGTGAAGGCGCCGTCGCGCTCCTGAAGCGTCACCAGGAACGGCAGGTCGGTGTACGTCCGCACGTAGTCGACGAACAACGGTACCCGGCGCTCGACGAAGCACTCCTTGAGGATCACGTGGCCCATGGCCATCGCCAGGGCGCCGTCCGTGCCCGGCTGGGCGTGCAGCCACTGGTCCGCGAATCTGGTGTTGTCGGCGTAGTCCGGCGACACCACGACCACTTTCTGGCCGCGGTAACGGGCCTCGGCCATCCAGTGCGCGTCCGGGGTCCGGGTGACGGGGACGTTGGAGCCCCACATGACCAGGTAGGCGGCGTTCCACCAGTCGCCGGACTCCGGCACGTCGGTCTGGTCCCCGAACACCTGCGGGGAGGCCACCGGCAGGTCGGCGTACCAGTCGTAGAAGGAGGTCATACAGCCACCGATGAGCTCGATGAACCTCGATCCGACCGCGTGTGAGACCATCGACATCGCCGGGATCGGCGAGAACCCTGCGATCCGGTCCGGGCCCCACCGTTTGATCGTGTGCACATGCGCGGCGGCCGCCATCTCGACCGCCTCGTCCCACGTCACCCGCACATGGCCGCCCTTGCCCCGGGCCTGCTGGTACCGGCGCCGTCGCTCCGGGTCGCCCACCACGTCGGCCCACGCCAGCACCGGGTCACCCAGGCGGGCCCTGGCCTCCCGGTACATCTCGACCAGGAGACCGCGCGCGTAGGGGAAGCGCATGCGGGTCGGTGAGTAGGTGTACCAGGAGAACGCAGCGCCGCGCGGGCAGCCGCGCGGCTCGTACTCCGGAGAGTCCGGGCCGACGGACGGATAGTCGGTCTCCTGACTCTCCCAGGTGATGATCCCGTCTTTGACGTAGACCTTCCAGGAGCACGAGCCGGTGCAGTTCACTCCGTGAGTCGATCGCACGACCGTGTCGTGGCTCCACCGGTCCCGGTAGAAGACATCGCCCTGCCGGCCGCCCTTGAGGAAGACCGCCCGCCGGTCGGGTGAAGCCTCGCGCCGGGTGAAGAAGCGCCCGGCGCGCAGCAGGGCGTCCGCGGCTGCGCCGTCGTACGCGAGCCTGTCACCCCTGACGGGCTCGCCAGGGGTACTGCTGCCGTCCGCCACGATCGTCACCTCTCGCCTGCATGCGAGTCGCGGGACACCTAATCGTCCGTAATTTACCTATATGTCGCATTTCTGGAGGGGTGAATCGTGGACAGGTATCGGCCGTCCTTCCCCTTGTCCACTCCAGCCGTACCGAGGCCGCGCGGCCAGCGGCCGAACGTCCCATGCTTGACCTCGATGGTCCTCGCGCCGCATCACACGTTCTGGGCAGCATCAACCGAAGCGGCGGGCGCGTCGAGCCGATAGGCAGGTGAGCACCCACCAGCATCGTGAGGTGGAGCGACAAGTCACTGAACCCCGAGGAAACCCGCCCTGGAGCATGGAGGACGCCACTTGAGCCGCATTCCGACGCCACGGATCGCTGGGGCGGCGGAAGCCGCCCAGCCGCAGCGGATGCTCGCCCTGGCCACGGCCGGATTCATGCTCTGCTTCTGGGCATGGGCGCTGCTGGCTCCGCTCGGCCCAACCCTCCGTGAGGATCTGGACCTCACCTCGCTCCAGCAGTCCCTCGTGGTGGCGGTACCGGTGATCGTCGGCTCGCTCGGCCGGATCCCCGCGGGCGCCCTCACCGACCGCGTCGGGGCGCGCCGCATGTTCCCCCTCGTCGCCGCCCTCACCGTCCTGCCGGTGCTCTACCTCGGCCACCTGGCCGACTCCCTGCCCGAAGTGCTGGCGGGCGGCTTCTTCCTCGGCCTGGGCGGCACGACCTTCGCGGTCGGCGTGCCGTTCGTCAACGCCTGGTACCCGCCCGAGCGGCGCGGACTGGCGCTGGGGATCTTCGGCATCGGCACCGGCGGCACCGCCCTGTCGTCCTTCACCACCGTGCAGCTGGCCGACGCCGTCGGGTACGCGTTCCCCTTCGACATGGTCGCCGGCCTCCTGGTCGTCTACGCCGTGGCGGCACGTCTTCTCCTGCGCGACAAGCCCGACCGCGCCGTCCCGGCCGGCTCGCTGCTCGCACGAACCAGGGCGACCCTGCGGATGCCCGCCACCGTGCAGCTGGCCTTCCTCTACGCCGTGGCCTTCGGCGGATTCGTCGCCTTCAGCGTCTACCTGCCCACCTACCTCACCACCGCCCACGATCTCGGACGGTCCGATGCAGCGCTGCGCACCGCGGGCTTCGTCGTCCTCGCCGTCGCCATGCGCCCGGTCGGCGGATGGCTCTCCGACCGGCTGCATCCCGTGCCCGTGCTCGTCCTCGCGTACGCCGCCGTCTCGGCCCTCGCTCTCCTCGCCGCCTTCGAGCTCCCGCTGATCCCGGTCGGAACGCTCGCCTTCCTCGGCATGGCGGCCGCCCTGGGCACGGGATCGGGCGCCGTGTTCGCGCTCGTGGCCCGCCTCGTACCCCCCGATCGGGTCGGTGCGGTCACTGGTGTCGTCGGGGCCGCCGGAGGTTTGGGAGGCTTCTTCCCGCCCCTGGTCATGGGCGCCGTTTACGGTGCCACGGACGACTACACCTGGGGATATGTGTTGCTGGCGGTCACCGCGGGCGCCGCCGTGGCATTCACGACTACTGCAGTACGGCGCGAAGCTGGGCAGGCAACGCGCCGGGCGTAGGCTGTCCACGCTGACCAGCGTGTCCGGCACCACGGTGCGAGCGGCGAGAATTTTGGCCGAATCGCCGAAGTCTGAAACTCCGGTGACACGTGAGGTTTCCGCCGGGATGGCTCATGACGAGAGCGGGCATCACCCCGGAGTAAGATCATTCCTATTCAACTACGCAAGCCCGTTTCAGACGGGCAACGTGTTTTCGGATCGTGTGGTCGCTCGTACGCAGCGCCTTGGCCAACTGGCTACTCAGCCCTGTGGGGAGTGCCCCGGTTTCGAGCGCGCAGGCGTGGAGGAGAGCACGGCAGTCCTGCGCCTCTCGGTTCGTGGCGAGAGCGGTGAACAAGGGGTGCGCCAGGATCTCTCGGGCGGCGTATCCATCGGTTGCCTTGATCGTCCGGCGATACAGTTCCGCGACCACCACACGCGCCACTGGGTCCTCGGGCGAAATGAGCACGTCCAGGACTGCGAGGCCGAGCCGCGTGTTGAAGACGGTCATGCCGTCCTCGCCTGGTTGTTCGAGGTAGGTGGTCACCAGGTGCTGCTGGTAGTCGCGCCACGGCAAGCCAGCTGCGCGGTGGCATAGGACAGTCAGGCAGTGCGTGACGGCGTCCTCCCAGGGGTCCCCGGACTCCGTGGTGGTCAGCAGGTTGTCGGCGCCGAGGGTGTTCCCCGTGGCGATCGCGGCAAGGACGGCGACTTGGCGGCCGTCGAGCATGCGCTGCCCGACGCCGCGGTGTGCCTCGACATGGGCGAGTGCTTCGGTCCAGCGGCCGGCTGTCGTCAGAGCGCGTGTCCCGTCGGAGAGGAGGACCCGCCACAGCCAGGTGCGGACCTCCTGGCGGTCCTCGGCGTTCGCGGTCAGGTCGGCGGGTATGGCGATGCCCTGGACTTGGGCTGGGGATTCGGCGCTGACGGCGTCAAAGAGTGTCAGGAGGTGTTGGTGGCCGTCGTCGGCCTGTCCGGCGCGGATCTGGAGGCGCGCGAGGTTGACGATGGGTTCGAGGGCTCGGATCGCGGTTGTGCCGGGCAAGGGGGCGGCGTTCAGATAGGCAGCGGCGTGCTGGTGGCACATCGTTTGGGCAAGGTCCGTGGCTCCTACGTCAGAGGCGATCAACGCGGCCTGGTTGTAGACCGTGGAGGCCACGCTCGCGTCGCCCGTCTTCGCCGCGGTGTCAGCGAGTTCGGCCAACGCCTGCACGCGCTGGGCCAGAGGGAGGCAGGCGGGGCGGGGGCGCGCGACGAGTGGGAAGCGCTGGGCTACGGCGTCAGGGAGTTCCCACACGGTCCCCGGTGCTCCTCTCGGTGCTGGGGTCCGGGCCGAAGAAGACGGTCTTCGCGGCGGCGGTGAGGGTGGCTTGCGTGGCGTAGGGCAGGCCGATCCGGTTCCAGGCGAAGAGCACGTGGTGGGCCAGGACCTCACGCAGGCCACGGTGAAGCTGTCCGGAATCTGTGAGGTGGGCCAGTTCCCTTCCGGCGTCGGCGTAGGCGCTGGCCCACTCGGCAGCGCGGGCCAGCAGTCCACCTCCGCGCATCATGTCCTCCCCGTTTACGGAGACGAGTCGGTGCACGGCGGCGAGCAGTCGGTCGCTGTTGCCCTGTTCGGTGTCGGCGGGCAGCGCGCGGTGCGCTCCCACGCGCGCCCAGACGTCGCCCTGCTCATACCAGTCCAGTCCGGCGGACCGCATCATGAGGCTGCACAGCAGGAGGGATGTCTCGCGTCGGTGTTTGGCGGCGTCGCTCCGGAGAAAGTCGATGAGGCTCCGGCTGTCGCGGTGGAAGAGGCGATGCGCGGATGTCATGGCTCCGGCGCCGCCGAAGGCGTGGATCTCGGGTTCGTAGATGATCTCCGTCCACGCTGTGATGGAACCCTCGGCGATCAGGAAGTCGAGGCCCTGGCCGATACGGTCCTGCCCGCCGGCAGCGGGCAGGTAGCGCACGCGCCAGCAGGGACGCTTGCGGATGATGAACCACGAGGTGAGGGCGCCGTCGTCCTCTGCGGTGCGTAGGAGTGGGCCGAGTCGGGCCACGGCGATGGTCTCGGCGCGTTCCCAGTCCGGGAACGCAACGTTGGCCTGGCACCAGGTGGGTGAGTTCATGAGATGGTCTCCGAGGTGATCACGCCAGGGCGAGGAAGGTGTCCCAGTGCGGTGCGGGCGCAAGGTCCGTGCCGAAGGTGTGCAGGGCGAGGGCCGCTCCGGCGGCTCCGTCGAGGAGTTCCGGGTCGTGGTCGTCCTGGTCGAGCGCGGTGATCAGACGGTCGGCCAGGCGCGGCAGCTCCGCAGAGATCTCAGCGTTACCTGTCTCGGTGGCCATCCGCCAGGTAGCGTGCAGCAGTCCGGCCATGCCGTGACACAGCCCGATCTCGGGGAGCTTGTCCAGCTGATGCGGGTCGCGCAGGGTTGCGAGGATCGCGCTCTCGGCGGCCTGCAAGCGGGCTGGGTCTCGGAGGGCGAGTCCGGCCAACTGCTGGGCGCGGGCGGTGCCGGTGACCCCGTAACACCAGGAGGGGCGGGGGCGAAGGGCGGAATGGATGTGATGGTCGGTCGCCTGCTGCATCGAGATGTAGCCCGGCCACCACGGGGCGATCTCGTCGACTTGGCGCCAGTGGTCGGTCCAGGCGCAGATCCGCTCGACCGCATCGACCAGGCCGGGCACGGCCAGATCGCGTAGCAGGGCCAGGGACAACACGGAGAGGGCGGACCCGATGCCGTGGGAGAGTCCGAAGTTCCCATGCCCGCCGGGGTAGTCGGTGTGCGGTGAGCCAGTGGGTGCGACGTTCATCCACCATGGTGGCAGTCCGGCCGGGTCGGGCAGGGGCTCGGTCAGTCGCACCAGGTAGGACAGGACGTCCCGGGTGACCTGGTGGTCGGGATGGCGGCTCAGGTGGTATGCCCCCAGCCCTGACAGGCCCTGGATCAGGTCGAATTCCTCCATGGGAGGCCGCTCGGCGCGGTCGATGCGCTGATGGGCCGCGGCCAGGCGGTTCCGAGTGACGGTTAAGGTCGCCGTGTCCAGACGTTCCAAGATGCGCAGGTACCGGCTCGCTGCGCTGGCCGCGCGGTGCGTGATGTACGCGAGGGCGGGAGCGCCGAAGTACAGGTTCGCGTTGACCGCTGCGCTGACTTCGCCGCGCATGGCCGTGGTCAGCCAGGTGTGCGCGGTGTTCCAGTCGCCGTGGCCGGTCCGGGCGCGCTCGATGTGCAGTAGGGCGATGCCCGTGGCTCCCCCGGCGAGCGACTGCGGCCAAGCGCGGGCGCCGTCGGCCGGCCGCCGGGCCACACGATGCTTGGGTCGGCCAGTGCGCGGGCCATCTGGTCGGCGGTTGACAGCGCGGCGTGGGCGGGGGCTGTCGTGGTCACGATGTCCTCCTTGCTCGTGCTGTCCAGCTCAAGGCGGCAGCTCTGGCCAGGTGCAGGTGCGTGCTCTCCTTGGGCAGTCCCGGCCCGCGCATCCGGACGTGGTGGAGGTGCAGTAGGTCCGGCAGCACGTCCTGGGGGTGCGTGGCCGTGTCCTCGAGCGCGTGGCGGTAGGCGGTCAGGGCCACGCGGCGCGCGGACCAGGCCGAGGTGACGCGCTCGTGCAGGGCGGAAGGGCCGGCGTTCACCAGGTCGACGGCTTGCCGGTAGACGGCGCGGGGCGGAGCGGCCTGGTCGGTGCGGGTGCGCTTGATGAGCCAGTGCATCGCCGCAGCGGAGTCGCCGAGCAGGCCGGTGACGATGTCCACCATGCTCGCGGCGGTCATCGCGCGGGCATCCGGGGCGTTCTTCCCGTCCCGGGTGGCGAGTTGGGCCAGGGCGGCGGTGGAGTCGGCGGTGAAGTAGTGCTCGGCCGCGTCGATCGCCGCGGGGCCACCGAACCGGGCGGTCTCCGGGTGGTAGGTCTCCACGCTGGCGTGCGTGATCAGGCCGCTGTGCCGCAGCTGCTGGGTCCACTCCCCAATGCGCTCGATGGCAGAGCCGAGGGTGCCGGGAGCACAGGTGAACCGAACGCGGAGGTGGTGCTCGGGGTCTGGGTAGCGGACGAACCACCAGTGGGGGTCGCCCAGTTCCTTCAGCAGGGTCGGCAGGTGCCGGGTCAGGAGCGGGTTTTGTCGGTCGCGGTGTCCGTGGAGCTGGAGGTAGATGCGGTTGCCGCAGCCGGGCAGGTGGCCGTGCTCGCGGCTGACGACGTGGCCCGCTGCCTTGACGGGGGCGACGTTCTGTTCTGCGGTCAGGGGGATGACGACTTCGTGGGCGCGTCCGCCGGTCCAGCCCAGGTCCTGGGGTTCCGGTGCGGGGCGCAGCGTCACCGTGCCGTCGCGGTCCAAGTGGGCGCGCAGCAGGGACCGGTGTGAGAGCTCCGTCAGGTCCAGGGCTATGCACTGGTCGGCTTCGCTCAGGTATACCCGCTCGGGCAGATGTACGTCGCGGCGCCATTGGGTCAGGGCTTCGTCCCACTGCGGCCACGGTGCCGGCGCGGAGGGGAGGTCGTCACTGGCGAGGAGCCAGCGGGCCGGAGAGAGGATCGTGCGTCCGTAGCGCAGCGCGGGCAGGAACGGCAGGTTGGAGGCGGCGGTGCCCCACATGAATCCGGTGCATGGGACCGCCAGCGCGACGGGTGCCTCGGCCAGGAACCGGGCCAGCGGATGGGTGTGATAGCCCAGATCTACGGCGTTCAGCAGCAGCGTGTGAACCGGGCGCCGGCGGGAGAGCGAGACCAGGTGCAGCCGTTCGGCGTCGGCGGTCACCGCAAGGTCCGTGAGGGGAAGGAGCTTGGTATCCGAGCCGTGATAGTCGCCGAGTGAGATCACCAGGTCGGTCACCTGCGGGGCACGCGCGACGTTCTCAGCCGGTGCGGACAGCGGGGTAGAGCTGATCTGCGCGAGGAGCGCGCCCTGGTGCACTCCGGGCAGCCCGGCATACACCGTGGTCATGCGGCGGCGGTCCTCGTCGTCCAGTGAGGCCAGGAAGCGGCCGGTGGTCGTTCCGGCCGAGCGTGCCACCCCGACGACGTGCAGGGTGAACTCACCCTTCCGTAGCGCCGGAAGGCTCGCGGCGGCGATGCGGACGGTCACCTCGGTGCTCGGCTGGACGCAGTGGTCCGGATCGGTGGTGGCCATCTCCTCAAGCGCGGCATCGTCGAGCTCCACTTCAAGGCGGCGGTGCATGCCGGCGGCGTGGGCGAGCTTGATGAGCCGGCTGTCACGGTCGGGCAGCGGGGAGGGCGTCGGCGCGGAGGTAGACCCGAGGTAGCCGGGTGGATATCCGAGCGCGTCGATGGCATCCACGACGGGGACGAGCGCCCCGGGCCCGTACCGTTCAAGGAACCGGCCGTGCCACTCGGGCCAACCGGCCAACGTCGCACGGGGCGCAAGACGGGTGAGTGCCTTGGCCGCCGCTGCCGCCTCCTGGGCCACCGCCTCCGGGACGACCAGGTCCCAGTCCACCCGCAGGTCGAGCGCGGTCTTGGGGGCCTCGTACAACTCTGCTGTCTCCGTGGGCGCAAGGTACCGCGTGTGTGTGCGGAGGGCGGCGAGCGGGTCGGTGGTCGTCATCGACGGGCGGAGGCTGTTGATCAGGAATCGTTGCCTGACCAGGCCCGCGAGCAGGCTCTCAATCGAGGCGTGCGGCGCGGCAGGAAAACAGGCCGAGAGCTTTGCGGCGAGATCGCTCCACAGAATCGGAGTCCGCGCACCATCCAGTGCTTTGCGGACCGGTCCGGTCATGCGTATGTGCACGTGTTCAGAAGAGCCGTCACGCGTGCCGCGTGAGCTGTGCTCGATCACCACGTACCCGTCTCGCTCGACGGTGAGGCTGGACGCGACCAGCATCAGATGGGGCCGCAGTCCGCTGTGCTCCTCGAACCGGTCGATGAGCGCCGCCGTCCATGCGGCGTCGGGTCTGGCGGATGCCTGGTGCCCGGTGCCCACGCGCAGTACCGGGGCGGCGCCTATTCGCGCTGCCGCGACCCCGGCGAACAGACCGAACGGCGTTGCGCGCGTGCGGGCCCGCAATAGGTACCGCAGGACCGAGAGCACGGTGCGGCGTACAGCAGCATCCGGCAGCGGTCGGCCGGCACAGACCTGGTCCACTCGACCGGCGAGGTCCGGGCTGGCGGCTTTGACGGCGGTCGCGAAGTCGGCTGTCTGCCAGGTCTGTTGCAGCCACGCCCGCCACGACGCCGTGTTCGCGAGCGGGCCGGTCAGCCCGGGCCAGATCACCTGACGGTCGGATTCCAAGACAGCCGCCCGTACCACTGCTGCATCAACGTAGCGATACACAACCCCTCCTGTGGCCGAGCAGTGCCCGGGCCGCGCCCGTGGGGCAGGCGCGGCCGGACACCGCCATCACGCGGTCTGTGCTGTTACGGGCAGCTCGTGCACGCGGACGCGCACGTCGAGCCGCAGCCGTCGTTCGTCAGACGGATGAGCTGGTCCGCGGCTGGGCCGCCCTCGACGATCGTGATGTCCAGGTCGAAGTCGTCCTGTCCGGACGCCCCCTGTTCGGTGACCGGCTGAGCAGCCGGACGCTCCATCTGAACGGTCATACATGCCTCCTTGGCAGTGAGTGATGGTGCAAGGAGCCGGGGCCCGGGAGCGGACCCCGGAGTCTTAGAGGTCCTAACAGAAGTTGTTGATCATGTGACTTTCGGCGTGGACGGTCGTTGGTCTGGTCGTGGGGAAACGTCAGTCGCGGCCTTGGATCGTGTCGGATGAACTGTGGTCGCTCATCGAGCCGTTGCTGCCCGAGCCGGGGCCGAAGCTGGTGGAGGGTCGGCCTCGGGTGCCGGACCGGCAGGCGTTGTGCGGGATCCTGTTCGTGCTGCACACCGGTATCCAGTGGGAGTATCTGCCCCAAGAGCTGGGCTTCGGCTCCGGCATGACCTGCTGGCGGCGCCTGGCGGCCTGGAACGAGGCCGGTGTGTGGGACGAACTGCACCTGGTGCTGCTGAAGAAGCTGCGGGCCGCGAAGAAGCTGGACTGGTCGCGGGCGGTGATCGACTCCTCCCGCGTCCGGGCGGCCCGGCGCGGCCCAAAAGCGGGCCCAGCCCGGTCGACCGAGCACGGCCGGGCAGCAAGCACCACGTCCTCACCGACGGACAGGGCATCCCGCTCGCGGTGTCGCTGACCGGCGGAAACCGCAACGACGTCACCCAGCTGATCCCGCTGGTGGACAAGGTTCCGGCCGTGGCCGGCGTGGTCGGCCGGCCCAGGCGCCGACCCGACGCGCTCCTCGCGGACCGTGGTTACGACCACGACAAGTACCGGCGCCTGGTGCGGGCTCGCGGTATCACGCCGGTGATCGCCGAACGAGGCCAGCCACACGGCTCCGGCCTGGGTGTCTTCCGCTGGGTGGTCGAGCGCACCATCGCGTGGCTGCACGGCTTTCGTCGCCTGCGCATCCGATGGGAGCGGCGCGACGACATCCACGAAGCCTTTCTCGGCCTCGCCACATGCCTGATCACCCACCGCCACGTCCAACGCCTTTGTTAGGACCTCTTACAGGTAGTGGCGCTGGGCGCGCTTGTGCGTGGCGTACGTCTCGTACGCGGAGCGCGTGGAGTCCAGGGCGGAGACTTCGCTGACGGGAACGTCCCACCAGCCGTGGCCGGGCGGGTTGGGGCCGTGGAGGTCGGTCTCGACGTGGACGACGGTGGTGCGGGTGGCGGCCTTGGCCTTTTCCATCGCGGAGCGGAACTCTTCGACGGAGGTGGCGTGCAGGACGTCGGCGCCGGGGCTGGAGGCGTGGGCGGCGAGGTCGACCGGGAGGATGTCGCCGTCGAGCCGGCCGGAATCGCCGTTGCGGTAGCGGTACTTGGTGCCGAAGCGGCGGCTTCCGAGGGACACCGACAGCGAACCGATCGAGGCGAAGCCGTGGTTCTGGACGAGGACGATGATGACCTTCAGGCCCTCGGAGACCATGGTGACGATCTCCTGAGCCATCATCGGATACGAGCCGTCGCCGACGAGGACGACGACCTCGCGACTCGGGTCGGCCATCTTGGCGCCGACGCCCGCGGCGACCTCGTAGCCCATGCGGGAGTAGGCGTACTCGACGTGGTAAGCCTTCGGATCCCGGGCCCGCCACAGCTGTTGCAGGTCGCCCGGCATGGAGCCGGCCGCGTTGATGACCACCGCGCGGTCGTCCGGGACGTCGTTCAACGCGCCGAGGATCTGCGTCTGCGCGGGCAGCTCACCAGTGTCGCGGTCGTCGGCGAAGCACTCCTCCTCGACCTGCCGGGTGCGGGCGATGAGTTCACGTGTGCGGCGGCGACAGGACTCCTCGACCTCCCAGCCGTCCAGGGCCCCGGCCAGGGCCTGGATGCCCGGCCGGGCGACGTTGAGGTTGACGAAGGTGACGTCCGGGTTGCCGAAGACGGTGTGGCTGGCGGTGGTGAAGTCGCTGCAGCGGGTGCCGATGCCGAGGACGACGTCTGCCTCGCGGGCGAGTTCGCCGGCGGTGTGGTCACCGCCGGCGCAGCCTGTTGGGCCATGCTCATCACCGGGTGCCCTTCGCGGCGAACTCGGCGACCCGGTCGACGTTGGACTTGTCGACGAAGGCCGGGCCGGTCAGCACCGGCTGCTCGCCGCCGCCGCTGAAGTTGCCGTTGGTCTTGTAGAGCCACAGCGAGTCGACGGCGAGGTAGCCCTGCAGATACGGCTGCTGGTCGACGGCGAACTGGATGTCGCCCTTCTCGATCGCCGAGACGAGCTCCTTGTTGAGGTCGAAGGTGGCGACCTTCGCCTTGCCGCCCCCCTCCGACACGGCCTGAACGGCGGTCAGTGCGATCGGGGCGCCGAGGGTGACCACCTCGTCGATGGAGGAGTCCTGCTTGAGCTTGGCGGTGATGGTGGATTTCACGGACGGCATGTCGGTGCCGTTGACGTAGAGGATGTCCGTCGTGCCCTCGAAGGTCTTCTTCACGCCGGCGCAGCGCTCCTCGAGGTTGACGTCGCCCTGTGCCTGGATCACGCACAGAGCGTGCTTGGCGCCGGTGCCGTTGAGCCTGCCGCCGAGTGCCTGGCCGGAGACGGACTCGTCCTGGCCGAAGAACGACAGCAGGCCCTGCTGCTTCCACACGCTCAGGCCCGCGTTGAGGCCGACGACCGGGATGCCGGCCTTCTCGGCCTTGGCGACGACGGCCTTGAGCGCGTCGGGCTTGGCCAGGGTGACGGCGATGCCGTCGACCTTCTGGTCAATGGCGTTCTGCACCAGGTTGGCCTGGTCGCCGGCGTTCTTGTCGTTGGAGTAGACGAGCTTGACGTTGTCCTTGGCGGCGGCGGCCTCGGCGCCCTTGCGGATGGTGTCCCAGAAGGTGTCGCCGGAGGGGGCGTGGGTGACCATCGCGATGGTCATGCGGGGCGTGTTGGCCTTGCCGGCGGAGACATCGTTCGCTGACTCCTCGGCCTTCTTGCCGCCTGAGCTGCTGGAACAGCCGACGAGGGTCAGGGCTGCCGCGGCGGCCACGGCCACGACGGGGACGGCTCTGCGGGAGCGGGGAAGATCTGTGCGATTCATGCTGTCTGCACCTCACTGTGCAACTGGGGGAGCGGAGTGTGATCGCCGGCTGCCGGCGTGGG
This sequence comes from Streptomyces ipomoeae 91-03, assembly GCF_000317595.1. Lineage (GTDB taxonomy): Bacteria > Actinomycetota > Actinomycetes > Streptomycetales > Streptomycetaceae > Streptomyces > Streptomyces ipomoeae. The sequence continues at coordinate 54,700 of NZ_AEJC01000397.1, forward strand.
CCGACTGGGGTGGCCGCCCCTGTCGGGGCGCGCTCGGGAAGGAACGAGGCCGAACCCGGTTCGGCGGATCCCCGGCGCGGGTGGCAGTAGGGGTGGCTGCCACGGTCCGGAAGATTGCTTCGTTGGAACGACAGGACGAATTAAAGCGCTTTAAGTCCTGGTACTATCGGCCTTGTTTCGCGAAGGTGTCAAGGGTGTTGCACGAGGGGATTTGCCGCGGGGAGGCACAAGTGAACGACGACGGCTCCGTGCGTCACCGGAACGGCACGCACAAACGCCCCAGGCTGGAGGACGTGGCCGCACGCGTGGGCGTGTCCATGGCGTCGGTCTCCCTGGTGCTGCGCGGAGTGCCCGGCCCGAGCGAACGGACCCGGCAGCGGGTGCTGAAGGCCGCCGCCGACCTCGGCTACCAGGTCGACCGCACCGCGAGCACCCTGGCCAGCAGGCGCAGTCGGCTGCTCGGCGTCATGGTCGACGTCCACCGCCCCTTCCACGCCGAACTCGTCGAGCACCTGCACACCGCCGCCGAAGAAGTCGGCTACGACCTCGTCCTGAGCACCACGACGCGCACCCGTGGCGAGCAGACCGCCGCCGAGACACTGCTGGCCTTCCGCAGCGAGGCGCTGATCCTGCTCGGACCGACCTCCCCCGACGAGACACTGGCAGTCCTCGACCGCAAGGCGCCCGTCATCGTCGTCGGTCGCCGAGTTGCCGATGCCCCGCTGGACGTCGTGCGTACCGCTGACAACGACGGCGTGGGACAGGTGGTCGACCATCTCGTCGGACTCGGGCACCGTGAGATCGTCTATGTGGACGGCGGCAAGGGCGTCATCGCCACCGACCGGCGCCGCGGCTACCGCTCCGCGATGCGCCGGCACGACCTGGACGCGCACATCCGGATCCTGCACGGCGACCACACCGAGGGATCGGGCGAACGAGCCGCCCGTAAGCTCCTCGACAGCGGCGACCTGCCCACCGCCGTCGTCACCTACAACGACCCGGCCGCCATCGGTGTCCTGGCCGCCCTCGCCCGTGCCGGCGTCGCCGTCCCCCGTGAGGTGTCCGTGGTGGGCTACGACGACGACACGCTCTCGCGGCTGAGCTGCTTCAACCTCACCACCGTCAGTCAGAGCGCCCGTGAACAGGCCCGGCACGCGGTGGCCGCCGCGGTCGAGCGGCTGGACGAGGACCGCACCGAGCCCCGCGAGGTCGTTCTCACCCCACGCCTCGTCGTACGCGGTACCACGGCCGCACCTTCCTGACGGCAACGGGGCGCGCCGGTCTGTTCCGCGGATGGACTCGCCGGCTCATGAACGCCGCGCCAACGGGGATGCCGAAACGGTCGGAGGACTGGGAGAGGCGACCGGGCGACGTGGTTGCGGTAGCGGGGGTGTGCGTCGGAAGACCGTTCGTGCCTGATCGCGAGGGTGAGCGTCCCGGTGCTGGGCGGCGTCCTCGGCGGTGAGGTGTTGCCGGCCCGGCGCGGTCATCCCTCGGGGCAACCCAGCGCTCCGCACGTCGGCCGGGCCCGGGGGTTCCTCGTCCGGCGCGTTCTGGGAGCGTTGGGATCGAGAACGGCCATGGCGGCCTGATGAGGCGGGCCGAGCACTCTTCGGGCGCGTCCGAACGCGAGCCGAGGCTCGGGAACAGGCTCTTCCCGGGCCTAGGTAAGGAGCGAGCCGCATCCCGTTTCGTAGCGTCTCTGGAGCCAGGACAGCGGCTGCTGTGCCAGAGTGCTGACACGCGGACTGTCCGACGGCGGTTTGCCGCGACCGCAGTGTTGGGCAGGGTGGCGAGGAGAGACTGATTCCGATGCTCTTGGCCAGGGGGATGGACAGGCCGGTGGGTTCGGGGCTGCGCAGGCTGACGGCTCCCGCGCGGGCCAAGTCGGACACGACGGGGGCTCGTTGGGGGGAGTCGGCGCCGGCAGAAGCCGAAGGTCACGTCGACCGGCGTCAGTGGCCGGCGGGCAGTTCTCGGGGACGCGGCATCGTGGTAGCGGCGGGTGACACGGCGTCAACGGTCCCGACGGGCGGGGGAGGTGTATCGCATCTGCTGGATGGTCTGCGACGGTGTGCGGGCTTTCCCCCGTCTCGGTCATGAGCGGGGTCTTCGGCTCGACCGCCACCCCGTAGGGGGGCGCGGCGTGCGGCGGATAGGGCACGAGCTCATCGGCCCGGACGGTGGTGGCCGCGACCATGCCGTTTCCGACCTGCCCGCCGGAGCCGAGGTACTGACGGGACACAGGGGCCGTGGCGTGCCCGGACCTACGGTTGCCGGAGGCGTCCGGCAACAACGCCCCGCCGTCGTGGGGCACGGGCATCAGCAGGTCGATCCGCCGGTCGTCGACCGGCTCGTGGTCCCACGGGGACCGGGACATGAACCACTGCCGCGCATGGCGGACAAGAAGGTCACCGAAGGCAGGCCGGGCAGTCTTCAGGAGGGCCTGGAGCAGGGCAGACAGGAAGCCACTGATTCAGGGCTGCCCACCGGTCGGATGAAGGGCCGCACCCTCACCCTGCCTCAAGAAGTCAAGATCCGGAACACCATCTACCGATCACGGCAAAGCACCGCAGGCCGACCGGACGCGGTGGGCGTGTGACCGGCCGGTCGGCGCCCGCGGCGCTGCCCCGGGCGCTGTGCGCGTGGCTCGGGCCGATCGCGGCCCTCGCCGCGCTGGTGGTCGTCGTGCTCGGGGTCCTGTACGCCGGCCACAGCCGGCCCGGCAGGGTGGACAGGTGGATCATCCAGCCGACGGCGGACAGTGTGCGGCCGCCGTGGCGGCGCGTCGCTCTGGCCGTGGACTTCCTGGGGGAGCCCGTGGGAGCGGCGACGCTGGTCGTGGCCGCCGTGACGGGCTGCCTGCTGCTTCGGCGTCCTCGCGCGGCGGTGCTCGTCGTTGCCGGCGCCGCCATGACCGTGGGGACGGCGACGCTGCTCAAGCACCTGGTGGGGCGCACCATCCACGGCGACGGCAACCTGTCCTACCCGAGCGGGCACACCGCCTTCCTCACCGCACTCGCCCTCATCGTGGCGCTGCTCGCGAGCGGCCGGCTCGGCCTCGGCAGGACGGCCGGCACGTCACTCGTGCTCGCCGCGGCGCTGGTCGCCGGCGCAGCCATGGGGTGGGCGCAGGTCGCCCTGGGCGCCCACTATCCGACCGACGTCCTCGGCGGCTGGTGCACCGCGCTGGCGGTGATACCGGCGACCGCGTGGCTGGTCGACCGGCTGGCCGACCGGACGGCCGACCCGCTGGTCGATCGGGTGGCCGACGCCGGCCGGCGGGAGCGCCGCTGACGTCACGTCACGTACCTCACGTCACCTCACATCACGTCACCTCACATCACGCCAAGCGGCGGAACACGGGCTTCACCGGTCGTCCTGCCAGCCAGGGGGTGGGGTCGGCGGCGTCCAGCGCCTTCCGGTACACCGCACATGCCTGGGCCACCACGTCGACGGTGTGATCGATGTCGGCGTCGTCGAGCGCGCTGCTCACCACGAACGACGGGGCCAGCACCCCGCCCGCGAGGAGCCGGCGCAGGAACAGGGTGCGGTACTGCTGCGACGGCTGCCGGTTCTCGTCGAGGGTGGCGAAGACCAGGTTGCTGGCCCGGCCCCGGACGACGACGTGGTCGCCGACGCCCATGCTCGCCGCGGCGTCGCGGACACCGGCGGCCAGCTTCTCGCCGAGGGCGTGCAGCCGCGCGGTGATGCCCTCCTCGACGTAGGTGGTCTGCACGGCCATCGCGGCTGCCAGGGAGTGCGTTTCCGCACCGTGCGTGGTGGACAGCAGGAACACCCGGTCGTGGGAGTGGCGCAGCCCGCCCCGCTCCATCAGATCGCGGCGCCCGGCCAGCGCGGAGACGGCGAATCCGTTGCCCAGCGCCTTGCCGAACGTGGAGAGGTCGGGGACGACGCCGTACAGACCCTGGGCGCCCGCCTCGGACCAGCGGAAGCCGGTGATCATCTCATCGAAGACGAGCACGCAGCCGTGCCGGTCGGCCAGCTCGCGCAGGCCGGCGAGGTACCCGGGCGGCGGCTCGGTGTGGGAGGCGGGTTCGAGGATCAGGCAGGCGACCTCGCCCTCGTAGCGGGTGAGCAACTCCTCCGTGGCGGCCAGGTCCCCGTACGGGAACGTCACGGTCAGCTCGGTGGTCGCCGCCGGAATGCCGGCGGACATCGGCGTGGTGCCGATGAACCAGTCGTCGACGGAGAAGAACGGATGGTCGGCGCAGATGGCCACCCGCGGGCGCCCGGTGGCGGCGCGGGCGAGGCGCACCGCGGCGGTGGTGGCGTCGGAGCCGTTCTTCGCGAACTTCACCATCTCGGCGGTCGGCACCGTGGCCAGGAAGCGTTCCGCGGCCTCGACCTCCACGACGGACGGCCTCACGAAGTTGCTGCCGCGGTCGAGTTCGCGCCGCACCGCCTCGGTCACGCGTGGGTGGGCGTGGCCGAGGCTGACCGACCGCAGGCCGGAGCCGTACTCGATGTAGCGGTTGCCGTCGACGTCCCACACGTGGGCACCGCGTCCGTGGCTGATGACCGGGGCCAGGTTCTCGGGGTACTGGTCGTCGCCCTTGGCGTAGGTGTGCGCGCCCCCGGGGATCATGGCGTGCAGCCGCTCGTTCGCCGCCCGCGACCGGGGCAGATGGAACTCTTCGGTGTCCACGCGGACCTCATCTCTCTTTCTGCTTCAGGACCTCGGCGAGGCTCGGCGCCTCCCGGTCCCGCTGGGACATCGATGTGACCGGCAGCGGCCAGGGAATGGCGAGCTCCGGGTCGTCGAAGGCGATCGTCACGTCCTCGGCCGGATCGTGCGGGCGGTCGATCCGGTACGAGGTGTCGGCGGTCTCGGTCAGCGCCTGGAAGCCGTGCGCGCACCCCGCCGGGATGTACAGGGTCGCCTGCGTCTCACCGGACAGCTCGAAGAAGGCCCGGTTCCGGTACGTCGGTGAGTCCGGCCGCAGATCCACGACCACGTCGAAGATCCTCCCGTACGAGCAGCGCACCAGCTTGGCCTCGCCGGCGCCGGAGCGCAGGTGCAGGCCGCGCAGCACGCCCCGGACGGAGCGGGACACGCTGTCCTGGACGAAGGCGTGCGGGTCGAGGCCCACCGAGCGGACCACGTCGGCGTCGAAGGTGCGGCAGAAGAAGCCGCGCTCGTCGGCGTACGGTGTCGGCTCGAAGAGGAACGCGCCCGCGATCTCCGGGACTTCGATCGCTTTCATGAAGCCTCCTGCCGGGCGTGGGCCCGGGCATGGTCGGTCGTCGGGAACAGGACCGCCGTCAACTCGGTGAACTGCTGCTCAAGTTGCCGGGCGGCGACCAGGTTCCGCTCGGTGAGGGTCCGCCGCAGCTCGGCCGAGCGCTGTTCCAGCTCCCGGAACTGCGCGAGCAGCCGGTCGGCGTCGACCTCGCGCGCCGGGTGGCAGAACGCGCCGAGGCCCATCCGGTCCATGAGCGCGTCGCTCTTCGCCGCATAGCTGAGGGCGAGCACCGGTGTGCCGGTCTTCAGCGCGCAGATCAGGTTGTGGTACCGGACCGCCACCACGCTGTCGGCGGCCGCCATCTCCTTCATCAGGTCGGCCAGTGAGGACGGCTCGGCGGCGGTGACCAGCGGCGAGTCCACCGCGTCGAGGATCGCGGCGACCACCGACGCGTCACACGCGTCGCCGGTGAGCAGTCGGACCGGCCTGCCCTCCTCGACCAGCGCGCGGACGAACCGGATCGTCCCGTCGAGGTAGCGCCGGTGGATCTCCTCGGCCCGGGCGCGGTCGTCGTTGCCGCCGTGGAAGTCCATGACACCGACGCAGACCGTGCCCGGCGAGCCCGAGGGCGTGCCTGTATGTGAACGACTGGCCTCCGGCGTCGGCAGGGCGAACGCGAGGTCCGGGTAGACCTCGTCGCGCGCGGTGTCCACGCCCATCGCCCGCATCGCGTCACGGGACTGGGCGTCCCGGTACGACCGGTACGCGGCCAGCCGCGCCGACCAGCGCACCAGGGCCCGGGTGGGCCGGTTGCCGATCGTCGCGGCGCCGACGCCGACCAGCGCGACCCGGGTGCCGAGCAGCCGGCCGCTCGCGCAGAGCAGGAACAGGGAGTACGGGAAGCCCCACGGCCGCAGCGGCAGCGTGGCCTCCAGGACACCCATGCCCGGCACGATCACCACGTCGTGCCGACGCACCCAGGCAGCGGTGCGGAAGACGTCGACGAGTTTGCCGAGACCCTTCGCCGCGATCGCGCCCGCACGCGAAGCGGTCCGGTACTCCCCGCGGTACCAGTGCAGCCGCGTCGCGGGGATCCCGAACCGGGCCGCGACGGCCTCGGGTCCGCCGCACAGCGCGTCCACGACCGCCTCCGGGTGCTCGGCGCGCAGGTACCCGAGCACGGCCTCCAGCGACCCGTCGTTGCCGAGGTTGCCGGAGCCGAGCAGGCCGAACACCCCGACGCGCACCGGAGCTTCGTCTGCTGACGTCATCCCCGCCTCCCCTCACGGCCGGCGACGAGGGCGTCCACGGAGACGGTCGGCCTGGCCGGGTCGACCGGGGCGCGGTCCTCGACCCGCTCGCCGGCGCCCGGCCGGGCCCGGCTGGCCATCCATGCGGCCAGGTGGCGGTAGCACGCGCGCCGGTCGGCTGCGGACAGCGGCGCCCGCCGGATCGCCGAGACGAAGCCCCAGACGTACTCGGCGAGCAGCCGGGGCGTCGGGTGCAGCGGGCCCGCCCGGCGCGGGTCCAGGTTGACGCACCGGGAGCGCTTGGAGGGGTTCGCCCGCTCGGCGCGGGTGGGGTGGTCGCGGCGGAAGTACAGCAGCTCCGGCACCTGGTGGAAGGGCCCGTGCAGGCCGATCTCGGCGACGAACGTGCGGTCCGCGTGGTGGTAGCTGTCATGCGGCTTCACCTGGCGCAGCACATCGGCCCGCATCACTCCGTAGAAGTCGTCGCCGCCGGGCTCGAACAGCATGCTGCGGAAACGCTCCGGCGCGCTCGGCGAGGCGGTGGCGAGCGTGTACTCGTACGGGACCTTCACCTTGCCGTCTTCGTCGATGACCGCCTGGTCGGCGTGCGCGAGGATCACATGGGGCCGCTCGTCCAGCGCCTCCACGCAGCGCCGCAGCAGGTCCTGGGCGTACAGGTCGTCGTGCGAGGCCCACTTGAACAGCTCGCCGTGGCACTGGGTGAACACGTAGTTGTGGTTCGGCGCGGCGCCGATGTTCCGGGGCAGCCGGATGTACCGGATGCGCGAGTCCTGAGCCGCGTACTTGCGGCAGATGTCCTGGGTTCCGTCGGTCGAGGCGTTGTCGGAGATGACCAGCTCGAAGTCCTCGTAGGTCTGGCCGAGCAGGGCGTCGAGCGACTCGGCCAGGTACTCCTCGCCGTTGTACACGGGCAGGCCGATGCTCAGCCTGGGTCGGTCGGTCATGAGGTCCTCACTTCGGGAACGGAGTCGTGGCGGTGCTCGCGCAGGGCGGACCGCAGCTGCAGCCACCACACGGCCGAGCTGCTGACGGTCGCGGTGGCGACGCCCCAGGCCGAGCCGACCGTGCCGGCGACGGCCGCTCCGCCGAGCCCGCCGCCGACATAGCAGGCGGAGGCGAACAGCTGGGAGCGCAGGCTGCGCCGGGCCGCGCCGAGCGCACGCAGCCCGGCCGCGGCGCCGGTGCCGAGGCCCGCGCCCGCGACGCCGAGGGTGACCGGCACGATGAGCTCCGAGGCGGAGTGCCAGACGCCGCCGAGTACCAGCTCGCCGAGTCGGTCCGGCATCAGCAGCAGCGCCCCGCCCCAGAGCAGCGCGGCGGCGGCCTGCCCGCCACCCAACAGGAGGCAGAAACCGCCGAGCCGGTGCGGGGCCCGCCGCAGCACCCGTGCCGCCTCCGGGACGGTGACCAGCGACAGCCCCATCAGCACGGCGAGGAACGGGCCGAGCAGGAGCTCGGCGCCCCGCACCGCGCCCACCGCGCCGACCCCGACGATCGCGCCGAGCCCGTACGCCCGCAGCTGGCTCGCGCCGCTGAGGCAGGTGTTCTCGACCAGGTACCGGTAGCCGAGGTCGCGGTGCTCGCGAAGCCACTCGCGTGCTCCGCTCACCTGGGGCCGGATCCCGGACTGGAAGCAGCCGTACACGGCGGCCACCGCGGCGGAGGCTCCCCAGGCGAGTACGAAAGCGGCCACGCTGCCCACGCGGGCCGCCACGACCATGGCCGGGACGAGCGCGACGCACCACACGAGGTCGTTGACGAACGCCTTCCGCCCGGCGCCGGCGGCGAAGAACGAGAACCGCCAGGCGTCCTGCAGCAGCAGCCCCGGCAGCAGGACGCCGAGACAGGCGAACGCGGGCCCCACGCGACCGCCGAGACCGAGCCCGGCCACCAGACAGGCCGCGCCGATGGCTGTGCCCACGCCGAGTGCGGTACCCGACGACCGGGCCACCGCCCCGCGCCAGGACGCGTCCGACACGCCGCTGAAGCGCACCGTGAGAGGGTCTGTGGCCAGCCCGCGGGAGACGTTGAGCACCACGCCGTAGGTCACCCAGGCGAGGCTGAACACGCCGAACGCGGTCACCCCCAGCGAGCGGGCCACGTAGATGCCCACCGCGAAGTTGCTGATGCTGGAGGCCGCCTGGTCGGCGAGCCCCCAGGACAGCCGGCCGGCGATGGCCCGCCGGGCGGATCCGGCCGGTGGCGTCGTTGTCTGCGGATTCTCCCTCTCGGTGGTCATCGGCGTCATGCCTTGATCAGCCCGGCGCCGTGCAGGGCGTCGGCCGCGACGGCGACGGTGTCGAACGGCAGCCCGGACCGCTCGGCGACCTCCAGCAGACTGTGCTCGCCGTCGGAGAGATTGAGCACCCAGAGCATGGCCATCTGGGCCTGCTTGGTGTCGCTGCGCCCACCGAGCGCGTCGTACAACCCGCGCCGGCCCAGCTGTGGCTCGCCGTAGGGGCTGAGGTTGAGGTACCGCCGGTTGCGGTCGAGGACGGCGAACGCCTCGCGGCACACGGCGAGCGTGTCCGCCATCGCCTCCGGGGAGACGAAGTCCAGATTGTCCGCCGAGGTGTGGTACTCGGGATAGCCCGCGTACGGGGTCCGGGTGAGCGAGCCGACGCCGAGGTTGAATCCCGGCGAGCAGAACTGCCGCTCGTCATAGCCGTACGGAGTGAACTCGGCGACGCGGTGCGGGCGTTCTGAGGCGGCCAGCACATGCCGCATCACCCGGTCGATCTCCGCGTCGCCGCGCCTGCTCTGCTTGTACGTCAAGGAGCCCGGGTCGCCGGCGCAGGCCAGCACCAGCCCGTGCTTGACCCGCTCCACCCGCTCCGCGTTGCGGGCCAGCCAGGTGATCGCCCCGATGGTGCCGGGCGCGAAGATGAACCGGTAGGTGTAGTACGGCGTCTCCTCGGCCAGCGCCCTGGCCAGGAACGTCGCCACCGCGACGCCGGCCATGTTGTCGTTGGCCAGCGACGGGTGGCAGACGTGGCAGGAGACGATCACCTCGTCGGAGACCTGCCCGGGGACCACGTGCTCGGCGTAGGTGAGGTGGCCGTCGGCGAGGGTGGAGTCGACGCGCACCTCGTACTCGCCGTCCGGCATGGCGTCCAGGGTCTCCTGGGCCAGGCAGAACCCCCAGTCCGGCTTGTAGTAGCTGGTCCGGTACGGCACCCAGGACGGGTGGTCCGGCAGGGTGTGCAGGTGCGCGCGCAGCTCGGACAGCGGCATGGTCCTCGACACCGGCACGCTGTAGCCGAGCACGTGCAGGCTGGACGCGGCGAAGTCGACGACCCGGTGTCCGGTGGAGTCGGCGATGTACGCGTCCCGGATGTTCCACTCCTGCGGCACCGTCCAGTCGAGCACCTGCGTCCCGGTCGGCACCTCGTGCACCTGCAGCGGGACGTACTCGCCGACGATGTCCAGGGTGGCGCGCACACCGTCGCCGGTGATGCTCCGGCACAGCGGGTACAGCCGCTCCACCAGCGCGTACATCTCCTCGCCGGGCGTGGTCATCGGCTGGTCGCCGGCCGCCGTCACCGGCGCCACCGCAGGGTGTCGTCCACGGCACCGGCGTCGGACGCCGCGCGCAGCACGGCGAGGCGCGTGAAGCGTCGCTCGAAGTCCTCCCGGGTCAGCCCGTGTTCCCGGTAGGCGTCGGCGAGTTCGAGCGCGCCCTGCTTCACCGTCCACTCGCAGTCGAAGCCGGGCACCGCGGCGCGGAACCGGGAGAAGTCCACCCGGTACGACCGCGGATCGGCGCCGGTTTCCCCGGTGATCACCACCTTCGCGCCGGACACCGCCTCGGCGACCTGCCCGGCGATCTCGGCGACCGTGACGTTGTTGGTCTCGCTGCCGATGTTGAACGCCCGGTCGTGCACCGCCTCGCGCGGCGCGGTCAGCGCGGCCGTGAAGGCCCGTGCGATGTCGGCGGCGTGCACCAGCGGGCGCCAGGGGGTGCCGTCGGAGAGCACCAGGACCTCGCCGGACAGCAGCGCGTGGCCCACCAGGTTGTTCAGCACGATGTCGGCGCGCAGCCGGGGCGAGTGGCCGAAGGCGGTGGCGTTGCGCATGAACACCGGGGTGAAGTCGCCGTCGGCCAGCGCGTGCAGGTCGTCCTCCACCCGCACCTTGGACTCCGCGTACGGCGTCACCGGGCGCAGTGGGGCGTCCTCGGTGACCAGGTCGTCGCCGCCTGCGGCGCCGTAGACCGAGCAGGTCGACGCGTACAGGAAGCGCCGCACCCCGGCGTCGCGGGCCAGCCGGGCCAGCCGTACGGACGCGTGGTGGTTGATGTCGTAGGTGAGTTCCGGCGCCAGCGATCCCAGCGGGTCGTTGGAGAGCGCGGCCAGGTGGATCACGGCGTCGACCCCGGCCACGTGTTCGGCTGTGATGTCGCGCAGGTCCACCCGATGCCCCGGCGGGTCCGCGGGCGTCGGGCCGAGGACGCAGTCGGCGAACAGGCCGGCGTCGAGGCCGACGACCTCGTGCCCGGCGGCGGCGAGGACCGGGGCCATCACGGTGCCCAGATAGCCCTGGTGTCCGGTCAGCAGTACGCGCAAGGTTCAACCCCCCAGGTTGAGCGTGAGTTTGGTGACGGCGAACGCCTCGGCGTAGCGCTCGTGGCATTCGATGCCGCGGATCCGTGCGAGGCCGAGGAAGGCCTCCCGGTCGTACCAGGGCCGGTGCCGCTGCGAGGGGTAGTGCTCCTGCAGCAGTCGTACCTTCTCTTCGGCGATCTCCGGCGACAGCGGCTGGTACGCCGCCATACGGCCGAGATCGCCGTCCCACTTGACGATCTCGTAGCCGAGCACGAGGTGGTCGCGGAACGCGGTGGGTATCAGCTGCGCCAGGCCGCGGTGGTCCTGGTGCGCGTCGTCGGTGCGCGGGGCCAGGATCAGCTCCGGCTCGGTCTGCGCGCGCAGCTCCTCGACCGCCGCCTTGGCCTCCTCCCAGTGCACGGGCAGCCGGCCGTCCGGCAGTTTGTGCACGGTCAGCCGCAGGTCGGCGCCCGGGCAGAAGGCGGCGAGCGCGGCCTGCTCCTCCTGCTCCCGCTCGGTGCCGCCGCCGGAGAGCACCAGCGCGTCGACCCGGATACCCGGCCGCGCGAGGCACAGTGTCAGCAGCGTGCCGCCGGCGCCGATGGCGATGTCGTCGCAGTGCGCGCCCACCGCGACGATCCGGTCCGGGCGCCCGGACCCGAGCCGGATCACGCGCTCACCGCCGCACTGTCCCGCTCCCACACGGCCCACGGGCGGTCGCCCCGCGCGTAGGCGGCGTCGAGCGCGGCCCGCTCCTTCACGGTGTCGGTCGGCTTCCAGAAGCCGCGGTGCTGGTGCGCCACCAGCCGCCCCTGCTTGGCCAGTTGGGCGCATCCGTCGGCGACCAGGTCCCCGTTCTCCGGGATGTGGTCGAAGACCTCCTGGCGGAGCACGAAGTAGCCGCCGTTCTCCCACAGCGGCAGTTCGCTCACCGCCGTAATACCGCCCACCAGGCCGTCCTCGCCCAGCTCCACACAGTGGAACGACGACTGCGGCGGCACCACCATCATCGACGCACCCGCGTCGCGCCGGGCGAACCGGTCGATCATCTCCGGCAGCGGGGCGTCGGTGAGAACGTCGGCGTAGTTGGCGAGGAACATCTCGTCGCCGTCCAGGTGATGCCGCACCCGGCGCAGCCGCTCGCCGATCGGGGACTCGATGCCGGTCTGCGCGAACGTGATCGTCCAGTCCGAGATGTCGGTGGACAGCAGCTCGGTCCGACCGCCTCTCAGCACGAAGTCATTGGACGCCGTCTCCTCGTAGTTGAGGAAGAAGTCCTTGATGTGGTGCGCCCCGTACCCGAGGCACAGAATGAACTCCGTGTGCCCGAAGTGCGCGTAGTAGCGCATGACGTGCCAGATCAGCGGTCTGGGGCCGACCATCGCCATGGGCTTGGGCACGTCGTCGGAGGTTCCGTTGCGCATCCGCATCCCGTAACCGCCGCAGAACAGAACGACCTTCATGCTGTGACCTTTCGGGACGCGACCTCGACAATGCTCAGTTCCGGGATGGGAAAGACCAGCCGGCCGCCCCAGTCGTGCACGAACGACAGCTGCTCGACCAGCTCGGCCCGCAGGTTCCACGGGAGGACGAGGACGTAGTCCGGCTTGTCGGCGGCTATCTGCTCGGGCGGCAGGATCGGGATGCGGGTGCCCGGGGTGAACCTGCCGTGCTTGTAGGGGTTGCGGTCGACCGTGTACGCGAGCAGGTCGGGGCGGATGCCGCAGTGGTTGAGCAGGGTGTTGCCCTTGCCCGGGGCGCCGTAGCCGACGACCGTCTCGCCGCGCTCGGCCGCCTCGATGAGGAACTTCAGGAGGTCCCGGCGCACCTTGGCCACTCGGGCGGAGAACTCGGTGTACCCGGACAGTTCCTGCAGCCCGGCGGCCTTCTCCCGGGCCAGTACGTCGGCCACCCGCTGCGACGGCTCGCCCGCCACCTCAGCCGGCCGGGCCCACAGCCGGATGGAGCCGCCGTGCGTGGGCAGCAACTCGACGTCCACGAGCGCGAGTCCGCCGCTCGCCAGCGCCCGGATCGCGGACGCGACCGTGTAGTACTGGAAGTGCTCGTGGTAGATCGTGTCGTACTGGTTCTCCTCGATCAGGGTCAGCAGGTGCTGCACCTCGATGGAGACCCAGCCGTCGTCGGCGACCAGGGCGCGCAGCCCCTGGGTGAACCCGACCACGTCGGGGATGTGCGCGTACACGTTGTTGGCCACGACCAGCTCCGCCGGGCCGTGCTCTTCGCGGACGGCCGATCCGGTGTCCGGGCTCAGGAACTCCGTGAGCGTGGGCACACCCGCGTCCCGCGCCGCGGCGCCGACGTTCACCGACGGCTCGATGCCGAGGCAGCGGATCCCGCGGTCCACCACATGCCTCAGCAGGTACCCGTCGTTGCTCGCGACCTCGACCACGAAGGCGTCGGTGCCAAGAGCAAGGCGCCGCACGGCGTCGGCGACGAACGTGCGCGCGTGCTCCACCCAGGAGGTCGAGTACGAGGAGAAGTACGCGTACTCCTTGAACGTCTCCTCCGGCGTGATCAGCGGAGGAATCTGCGCGAGCCAGCAGGCGGTGCAGACCCGCAGGTGCAGCGGATACGCGGGCTCCGGCTGATCCAGTTGGTCCGCGGCGAGAAAGCTCTCACACGGTGGCGTCGCCCCGAGGTCGACGACGCTCGCCATCGCTTCCGAGCCGCAGAGTCGGCATCGTGTCATCTACTGTCCCCATCCCCCCTGCTCGCGCGGGTTTTCCCGCCGCGAGTCAGTGCTGACCGACCCGCGATCGCGGTCCGGTACTCCTCCACCAGACGCTCAAGCCCGACGGCCGGGCTGAAGCGCTGCTCGTAACGGCGCCGGGCCGCCTGGCCCATCTCCCGGCCCAGGGCCGGTTCGGCCGCGATCCGGCGTATGCAGGACGCGAGCGAGGCGGACTCGCCCGGCCGGTGCAGCAGTCCGGTCACCCCGTCCTCGACGAGTTCGACGAAGGCACCGTGACCGGCGGCGACGGCCGGGACCCCCGCCGCCATCGCCTCCGCGACCACCAGGCCGAACGTCTCCAGAGCCATCGAGGGAGCCACCACGGCGACCGACCGCGCGACGGCCTGCCGGACCTGGGCCGGGTCGAGCAGGCCGACGTACCGCACGTCGTCCCGGTCCGCCGCCCAGGCGGTCACCTCTTTCTCCAGCGGCCCCGCGCCGGCGAGCACGAGCGGCACGCCCGCACCGCCGCTCGCCGCGATCTCGTCCCACGCGGCCATGAGCAGCCGCACACCCTTGGCCTCCGCGAGCCGGCCGAGAAACAGCAGCTGCTCGCCGGCGCCCTCTCGGCAGGCACCCGGGTCGGGTACGAAGTTGTGCTTCACCGTCAGCAGCTCGGGTGGCATGCCGGACCGCACCAGGATGTCGCGCTGCGCCGCGGAGATGCAGAAGAACCGCTCCACGCCGGACCACCACCGCCGCCGGTTGACCGACAGGCTGACCGCGAGCGGCACCGTCGCGAGGCGGGAGCTCCGGTAGCAGCCGTGCCGCACGGCGGGCAGCGACGCCGCCGACCCGACGCACTCGGTGCACAGCCGGCCGTCCCGCTGCAGCGTGCCGGGCGGGCAGATCTGGGTGTAGTTGTGCAGGGTGGCGACGGCGGGCACGTCGGCGTCGGCGCAGGCGGCAAGCACCGCGGGCGACAGGAGCGGGAAGACGTTGTGGACGTGCACCACGTCCGGCCGCTCGGTGCGGAGCCGGGCGGCCAGTTCCGCGCGGACCGCCGGGTTCCACGGCACCAGCAGCGGCACCGCGACCTTGCCCAGCAGGGACCGGGCGGCGATGTCGTCACTGCGCCGCTCGAACACGTCGACCCGGTGGCCGGCCGCGCGCAGCAGCGCCACTTCCTCGTCGACGACCCTGTTCTCCCCACTCGGCTGCGCCGAGGAGTACCGGTTGTGCACCACGAGAACGCGCATGGTCAGCTCACCTTCCGATCCCGGACCCAGCGCGGGACAGGTCGTCGGGGGACCGGGGGCGCCGGGAGGGGCGTGTCCGCGGCAGGGACGGCAAGGAGCGAGGCGGCCAGGGCCAGATGCAGCAGATACGGCGAGGCGTCGCCGAGACCGGCCTCGGTGTACGACGAGATCGCGACGTAGCTGATCAGGAAGATCGCGCAGGCCCTCGCCAGCGACGGCGGCCGTAGCAGCGCGACGCCGCCGAGGACGAGGATGATGGCTGCCACGAGGGTGACGCCGACCAGACCCTGCTCGTTGTAAACGGCCAGCCAGCTGTTGTCGATCGGCAGCCCGCCGAACGACTTGTCGCCCAGGCCCATGCCGAACAGCTGCTCCGAGGTGGTCCGGGGGGCTGCCAGCAGGGCGTCCCAGACCTTGGCCCGACCGGTGAGGCTGGAGAAGTTCTCCTTGCTCTGTCCGCGCAGGAACCACGTCTGGAGCGCGGAGGCGAACCCCACCGCGGCCACCGTGACCACCAGCACCGCCCACGCGAAGAACCGGCGGGCCGCGGCGCTGGTCAGGACGAGCGAGCCGATCGCCAACACCAGCCCGATGAGCAGGCCGACCGTGGCCGTCCGGGTATGGGTGAGCGCGAGCAGGACGAGTGAGGCGGTGATGACCACCGCCGCACTGGCCTTGTCGACCTGGCGGCCCAGGAGAAGCAGCACGGTGAGCCCGGTGATCACCGCGGTGTACTGTCCGATCTGCGGCGGGGTGAGCGGCCACAGCGCGCCGACCAGCCGCCCGCCGTAGAGCTCGGGCATGGCCGCGCCGGGTGAGACGGCCAGGCCGGCGACCACCGACACGAGCACCGCGAAGTACATCCGGATGTGGTGGCGGACGAACGTCAGGCTGCCGTCCCACCAGCGGCTGACCAGCCACAGTGTGCCGACGAAGAGAGCCAGCCGGGTGCAGCGGAACAGCGCGCCGAACCCGGACTCCAGGTCCGCGCTGGAGATCACGCTCGGCACCAGCAGCAGGGTGAGCAGGAACACGAAGGCGCTCGGCCGGATGCGCAGCCGGAGATTGACCGTGAGCGCCAGCGCGAACGCGGCGACCAGCGCACCCATGGTGACCATCTGGATGAGGGAGCGGGGCAGCGGGACGATGGTCTTCGCCCCGGCGGAGCCGAGCGTGTTGAGGCCCAGCAACGCCCAGACGATCCCGACGGTCTTCGGCGTGCCGGCAGGGGCCCGGTCCCTCTCGACCCGGTCCCTCTCGACCCGGTCCATCTCAACCACCGGTCCCTGGGGCGAAGGTGCTGCCCGTGTCCTGCTTGTACGGCGGGCTCTGCCACTGCCCGGAGTCGAGCACCTGGCTCGGGTCCTGGACGACGAAGGTCCACGACCCGAGGTAGACGTTGTCGTGCCAGCGGTTGTGCTGCTTGCGGGTGATCGCCTCGGCCACCCGCTTGCCCTTGTACGGCGACCAGTCCGGATAGGTGCCGTAGTTGGAAAGCACCGCCATGCGGTCGCACTTCGCCGTGCACTCGACGACGGACTTGTCCAGGACGAAGCGGTTGCCGTGGATGTCCACCCGCTGGGTCTTCCACCGGCAGTCGGCGTGGAGCGGTGCGGTGGCGATCGCCGGCTGCGCGCAGCGGTCCTTGTCCTTCACCAGCAACGTGCAGTCACCGGACGAGGTGTTGGCCGGGCTGTTGCAGAACCGGTCGGCGTTCTCCCACAGGGTGATCCCGTTCCAGTTGTTCTCCAGCACGTTCCGGTAGACGTCGATCTTGTCCGTGCGGGCCCGGACCCGTGGTTCGCCGCCGGCCTCGGACAGGTAGACGGTCGCGAACGGGAAGTTGTCGCCGCGGTCGGCGGACCTGCGGCCCTCGACCCAGTTGTTCCGCCGGATCGTGTTGTTCCGGATGACCGCGTTGTAGCTGATCTCGTAGATCAGCGCGGCACCGTCATTGGCCTCGAGCACGTTGTTCTCGATGCGGAAGTCGTTGTTGTTGGTGTCGGCCCACAACCCGGCTCCACGGTTGTCGTGCACCCAGTTGCCGCGTATGTCGGCACCGTTGACGGCCCAGAACTTGATGCCTCCGGTGCAGCCGCAGCCCGGCTTCCGCCGCTCCCAGTCGCCGGTGTTGTTGCCCACGATCTCGTTGCCCTCGACCACCAGGTCACGGATGGAGTTGCCGGTCTTGTAGGCGTTCATTCCGTACTGGCCGTTGTCGCGCAGGCAGTTGGCGCGGACCTGCTGGCGGGCGCCGGCCATCAGCCCGGCGCCGCCGTTGTCCTGGATCGTGGCGTGCTCGATCACCCACCCGTCGGCCATGTCGTGGTTGACCACGCCCTCGTCGGTCGGTGCCACGAAGCGCTGCACGGTCAGGTAGCGGATGGTGACGTCGCGGGCGGTGCCGCTGAACGCGTACGCGTTCTTCTTCCCGCCGTCGAGAACCGCGCCCGGCGCGCCGAGGTAGCGGTTCCCCTTCTTGGCGATGACCTGGGCGTAGCGGTCCGGCTCAAGCCTGTGCTTGCCCGGTCGAAGCCAGAACGTGGTGCCCGGGGGGCTGCTCTTGGTCTTCTCCGCCAGGTCACCGATCACCCCGGGGTCGACCGTCACCGCGCCCGCCGGCGCCTTCGCCGGCCCGGCCGGGGGCTTGGCGCACACCCGGGCCACGGACGTGGAGGGCGCCCCGGTTGCGGAGGGCGCATCGGTCGGCTCGGCTCGGGCGTCCGGCGTGCTCGTACAGCCGGTCGCCGCCAGCAGGGCCAGCGCCAGCGGTGCCGTCGGCCACGCCCAGTGCCGCCTCTTGATCCCCACGCGCCCCCCTAGCCGCGGAACCTGAGTACGGTGGTGAACCCCGCCACGCCGTCGGTGAAACCGGTGCCGACCAGCGTGGTGGCGGGTTCCTTGCGCCCGAAGCCGGCGGAGTACCAGCCCAGCGGCGGATCGGTCTCGCCGCGATGCGCCCGCCAGGACAGCTGCCCGGGCAGGTCGAGCACCGCGGAGCGGTCCTCGCCGTCCCGGGTCCAGGTGAGCACCGCCCGGTTCCCCACGAGGTCCGCGGCGATCGCCGGGCCGAGGTGGAACGCCAGCCGCACGGCCCTGTTCGGGCTGTGTTGGCCGCGGACCTCGTCCACCACCCTCAGCTCCTGGCTCGCGGCCGTCAGCTCCACCCGGCGGCGGTGCACGGAGCCCTGGTAGCCGTCGTGCTCGGCACACCAGCGGGCCGTCCCCCCGTCGGAGGTGCCGGAGGTGTCCACGGCCAGGACCCGGCTGCGGGCATGCCGGGTCCACAGGAACGGGCCGCCGGAGACGGACTGGTCACCGCCGTCCAGCTGCAGGGTGTTGTGGCCGAGGGTCGACCGGAAGTACTGCCGCCACTCGGGCTGCCCGTGGTAGCAGTACGTCCCCGGGTCGGCGAGCACGTCGACCCCGTCGTGCCGGACCTCCACGGACAGCGCGTCCGCGTGGGCATGCGCGGCGATGGACAGGAAGCCGTGCGGACCGCCGTCGCAGCGGCACCAGATCTCCTCCGGACCGCGCAGGATGGTGAGCCCCGCGTCGGCGAAGTGGGCCGGTCGGTTTGCCGGGCGGGTCACGGCCGGTGCGGTGCCGTCCTTCGCGTACGGCCGGATGAGCGCGGCCAGCAGCGGGGTGCGCACATCGGTGCCGGTCACCTCCGGCCACCAGGCGAGCCGGCCGAACACGGCGTCCCCGGTGGCCAGCAGCGAGGCCCAGCGGTCGGTGCCCGCGCCGTCCACGATCAGACCGTGCCCGTCGTCCGCGTCTCCCTGGCGCGGCGGCCGTAACCGGCTGTCCACGATGGCCGCGAGCGCGTCGGTCATCCGCAGCAGCACAAGGCGGATCGACTCGGGGACCGGCCTGCCTGCGGCATCCGCCTCGGCCACCGCGGCCAGGCCGAGTTCAAGGACGAGTCCGTGATACTCGGTGGCCAGCTCGCGGTTGAGGCCCGAGTCGAAGGTGTTGCTCCGCAGGTGCCGCTCCAGCGACCACAGTGCGTCGGCTCGCCAGCGAGCCGAGGAGGGGAACCACCCGAACGCGCAGGCCGCGGCGAACTGCCCGGCGGCCTCGGCGATGACGTGGTTGTTCGCCGAGGACCCCCGGCTGGGGAAGGCGGCCAGCCAGCGCTGGTGGTGCCAGATCTGGTTCAGGGCCACCGGGTTGTCCTCGAACAGCCCGGCCGCGCCCGGCCAGCCGTCGAGCAGCCGGCGGATCCACACCCACGACAGCAGCCGGATGCCCAGCTCGATGCCGCTGATCCAATGGACGCCGCGCAGGGGTGGGTTGGCCGCCCACCACGACCGCAGGTGCTCGGCGACTCGCTCGGCGTACCGCTCGTTCCCGGTGATCGCGTAGGCGGCGGCGAGCACGGTGAGGTACTGGTGCCGGGACGGCTCCCAGATCTGCTTGATGTCCCCGACGGCGTCCTCGTTCCGGTACGGCACGTCGAAGGCGTAGTCCCAGGGAGCCCGGCGCCCGGTCTTCGGGTCGTACGACCAGTCCGGGTCGGTGAGGTCGTCGCGGACCACCCCGAAGTACTCGGCATGCCCGTACATGAGCCGGTCCGCCTCGGCGACGAGACGTTTCGCGGCATCGGGAGGTATCGCGGCGACTGCCTCGGCGGGCAGGACCGCGGTGAACCGGGCGCCGGTCACGCTCGGGCAGTCGGGCCGCGCCGACCGCCACCGCCGCCTGCGCACCGCGTCGCCCACCCGGCCCGCGACCTCCTGCGGTCCCATCCGGGACAGCCGCCGCAGGTACCAGCCCGGACTCCCCGAGTTCACAGTCATCGCGTCCTCGCCAACGTCACCGGCGCGCCGCCCGCCAGGCCGGTCCGCACGGCGAGGGTGGCCGCCGTGGTGGCGACCAGCGACTGAAGCGGCACCGGCATCGGCCCGCCGGTCCGCACGGCCTTGATGAACGCGGCCAGCTCGGCGTTCTGGCCCTTGTCGCGGGCCTTGGGCAGCCGCGAACTGACCCACCGCTTGCGGCCGACCCCTCCGTCTGCAAACAGCGAGGCACGGACGAAGTCGTCGAGCCGCAGCGCACGGCCGTCCGCGACCAGGTCCAGCGTCTCCTTGGGGAAGTTGGATGGGCCGGTGGTGACGTAGCTGATGGTGGCGGTGGACCCGTCCGGGTAGCGCAGCACGACTTGGAGGTCGTCGTTGCCGGACGTGGCGACCGCGTACACCGAGACCGGGTCGGCGTCGAGCAGCCAGCTCGCCGTGTCGATGAAGTGTCCGCCCTCACCGGCGAACCGTGAACCCTCGGTGCCCTGTTGGAGGTACCAGCTGCCGTGCTGCAGTCGGCCCGCGTTGACCAGGTAGCGGAGGTTCGCCGGACCGGTCCGGGCGCCGAACCGCTTCCTGGCCTCCTGCAGCAGCGGCGCGAACCGGCGGTTGAAGCCCACCTGCAGCCGGTCGTTGCCGGACTCCTCCACCGCCGCGAGCACGCCGGCCAGTTCGTCCTCGGTGAGCGCCAGCGGCTTCTCCACGAACACGGTCTTGCCGGCCAGCAGTGCTTTTCGGGTCAGTTCGGCGTGCGAGCTGTGCCGGGTGACGACGAACACCGCGTCGATGGACTTGTCGCCGAGCACGGCGTCGAGGTCGGTGGTCGCCTCGGCGAAGCCGAACTTGCGCTGCGCGTTGGCCGCGGACAGCGCCGTCGTGGTGACGACGGTGGACAGCTCGACGCCGTCGCGCTGTACCAGGTGCGGCAGCAACATCGACGTCGCGTAGTTTCCCGCGCCGACGAACGCAAGACGCACCGGCGTCTTGGCGGCCCGGACCGGGCTCCGCTTCACGTCGACCTCGGGCACGGCCACTGCCGGGGCCTCCGCTTCCACCTTCTGTTCGGGGTAGCGGAACAGCACGGCCACGGCCTTCAGGTCGCCGTCCTTCAGGCTCTGGTACGTCTCGACGGCGTCATCGAAGTCGGCGACGTGGGAGACCAAAGGCTCCACGTCGACGCTGCCACGGGCGAGGAGATCGAGGAAGCACGCCAGGTTGCGGCGCTCGGTCCAGCGCACATAGCCGATCGGGTAGTCCCGGCCCTCCAGCTCGTACTCCGGGTCGTAGCGCCCGGGGCCGTAACTGCGAGAGAACCGGACGTCGAGTTCCTTCTCGTAGTACGCGTTCCACGGCAGGTCCAGGCGGCACTTGCCGATGTCGACGACCCGGCCGCGGTCGCGGCACAGCCGGGCGGCCAGCTCGACGGGTTGGTTGCTGCCGCCGCCGGCGGCCAGGTACACCTGGTCCACGCCGTGACCGCCGGTGAGTTCGGCGACGGCGGTTTCCACGGCCGCGGACGCGGGGTCGCCGCAGGCCTCCGCGCCCAGGCGCTCGGCGAGTTCGCAGCGCACCGGGTCGGGGTCGGCGCCGACGACGCGGACTCCCGAGGCGGCCAGGAGCTGCACCACCAGCTGCCCGATCAGGCCGAGGCCGATGATCAGCGCCACTTCGCCGAGCTGGGACTCGCCCTGGCGGACGCCCTGCAGCGCGATCGACCCGACGGTGCCGAAGGCCGCGTGCCTGGGCGCGAGGCCGTCCGGCACCGGGGTGTAGAGGTTCTTCGGCACCCAGTTCAGCTCGGCGTGCAACGCGTGCTCGTTGCCGGCGCAGGCCACGAGGTCGCCGACCTTCACGTCGTCGATCCCGGCGCCGACCTGCTCGACCACCCCGCACAGCGAGTAGCCCAGCGGCGTGTAGGAGTCCAGCTTGCCCATCACCTTGCGGTAGGTGGCGGGCACCCCGTTGGTGGCCACGCTCTGCATGACCTTGGCCACCTGGTCCGGCCGGGAGCGGGCCTTGCCCAGCATCGACATGCCGGCCTCGGACACCTTCATGAGCTCGGTCCCGGTGGAGATCAGCGAGTAGGCGCTGCGGACCAGCACACCGCCCGGCTTGCACCCCGGCACCGGCACGTCGAGCACCGCCAGCTCGCCGCTCTTGTAGTTCTGCACAACCTGTTTCACCCGAAGTCCCCTGATTCCTAAGCCGTTTGCCGAGTGCTCTGGCCGGACCCGGAGGTCGCGTCGCGATACCAGTACTCGAGGGTCAGCACATGCCACAGATGCTTGGAGAAGTCCCGCTGCCCGGCGGCGTCCTCGGCGACCATCCGCGCCAGCGCGTCGCGGCGCAGGAACCCGGAGCGGACGAGCTCGCCGTCGTTGACCACCTCGCGCACCAGCGGTGCCAGATCCCGGCTCATCCAGGCCCGCAGCGGGGCGCTGAACAGGCCCTTGGGCCGGTACACGATCTCCCGGGGCAGGACCGAGCCGGCCGCCTCCTTCAGGACCGCCTTTCCCTGCCGTCCGACGATCTTGCGATCACCGGGCACCGCGAACGCCGCCTTGACCACCTCGACGTCGACGTACGGAACCCGCACCTCGGTCGACGCGGCCATGCTGGAGCGGTCCGTGTACGTGAGGTTCAGGCCCGGCAGGAACATCCGGGCGTCGGTCAGGCACATGCGGTTGACGAAGTCGTCGAGGTCGTTGTCCTGGTAGATGTCCGCATGCTCGGTCAGTACGTCGTCGACCGCCTGGGCCAGGTCCGGATCGAGCAGGGCGAGCAGCTCCTCCTGGTCGTACATGGTGTAGCTGCGCCGGAACGCGGTCTCCTCCGGCAGATCGGCGAAGGAGAGGAACCGCTTCGCGAAGCGCACCGACCGGTACCCCCGGCGGCTCGTTGCGACCGGCAGCCGGTCCACGGCCCTGGACAGGCCGCGCCGCAGAGGCCGCGGGACGCGCTGGTAGCGCAGCGCGATCAGGTTGGCCAGGTGCTTGCGGTAACCGGCGAACAGCTCGTCGGCGCCCATCCCCGAGAGCATCACCTTGACCCCGGCCTCCCGGGCGGCCGAGCAGATCAGGAACGTGTTGATCGCGGCGGGGTCGCCGATCGGTTCGTCCAGGTGGTACGTCATCTGCGGCAGCAGGTCGAGCACGTTCGGGGCGATCTCGATCTCGTGCAGGTCGACGCCGAACCGCTCGGCCACCTGCCGGGCGTAGCGCAGGTCGTCGGGCATCGCCTCGAACCTGGCGTCCTCGGCGCGGAACCCGATCGTGTAGGCGGAGATCCCGGGTCGGTGGCGGGCCGCCAGCGCGGTCAGCCAGCTGGAGTCGAGGCCGCCGGAGAGGAAGGTCGCCACGGGTACGTCGGAGAGCAGGTGCTGCCGGGTCGACTCCTCGACGACGGCGGCAAGGTCCGGCCGCTCGCCGCTCCGGGCCCGCTCCCGGCCCTCGGCGGCGACGTCCTTCAGATGCCAGAACCGGCCGCGCTCCACCCGGCCGTCGGCCCGGCACCTCAGCCAGCTCCCCGGCGGCAGCTTCTCCGCTTCACGGAACGCGCACCGTGAGTCCGGCACCCAGTAATAGAGGAGCGAGGCCACCAGTGCCGCATGGTCCACCTCCAGCGACCCGCCGGTCGCGGCGGCCAGCGCCTTGAGCTCGGAGGCGAACACCAGGCCCTCGCCGCGCCGGAGCAGGAACAGCGGCTTGATGCCGAGCTGGTCGCGGGCGAGCACCAGGTCACCGGTGCGCTCGTCGAAGATCCCGAACGCGAACATACCGCGCAGCCGGGGCAGACAGTCCGTGCCCCAGCGCCGCCAGGCCTCGAGCAGCACCTCGGTGTCGGAGGTACCGCGAAAGCTCACCCCGGCGGCTGCCAGCTCGGCACGCAGCTCGGGCGCGTTGTACAGCTCGCCGTTGTACGTCAGGGCGAGGCCGTCCGAGACCATCGGCTGGGCGCCGGTCTCGGACAGGTCGATGATGGCCAGCCGACGGTGCCCGAGGTGCACTTCGCCGTCACCGACGGGGTGACCGTACCGGCCCGCCCCGTCCGGACCTCGGTGGGCGAGGGTTTCGGTGAGCCGGTCGGTCACCAGCTTCCCGTCCGGCCATCGGTAAGTACCTGCGATGCCACACATGTCCTACCGCGCCTCCTGGTCGTTGTCCGGGACCCGTGCGGCCCACATCGCCTGCCGTTCCGCCCGCCGCCGGCCCTCCCCCACTGCCTGAACGGCGTGGGAGGTACCCCCACCGCTCTGCCGGGCCGGCGGCTCGCCATGGCCGCGCAGCGCGGTGTGCGGCCCGTCCCACAGCGTGCCGTCGGTCCGGTCACGCGGATCGGGGTCGATCAGCACCACACCGATCACCGGAATGCGCTGGTCCGCGAGCTGCCGCGCCACGGTGTGCAGCCATGCGGCGCTGCCGTGCCCGGCACGCACGACGAGCACGGTCCGGGTGCCGAGGTACTGGAGGTCGGTCCACGCCGTGCCGGGCGCCACCGAGCCGACGCCGAGCCGGCGCTCCTGAGGCGACACGGCCGCGGCACGCTCGCCGCTGACCACGGTCGGGTCTCCTGGCTTCGGGCGGCGGCCCGAGAGCCGCGGGCCGGGCAGACCGTCGATGACGGCCACCGGCCCGTCCGCCGCCAGTGCCCTGGCGACGTCCAGGGCGATCGCGCCGGCGCTGCGCGCACAGCCCAGTTCCAGCAGCGACACCGGTTCCGCGGAGCCTCGTACGGTGCGGGCAAGGCTCGCGGTGAGCCGTTCGCGTGCCGCCCGGGTCCGTCGGCGCTGCCACAGCCCGCCCGACCGGCGGGGCAGCTCCGCGACGACCGAGGCGCCCAGGTTCGCGGCGATGTCCCGGCGCAGCACGGGACGGTCCGCCACCACCGTGCCGACCGCGGCCAGCGCGAGCCCGACGACGAGCCCGAGGACGAGCCCGATCGCGGCGTTGGTGACAGTGGCTTTGGGCAGGGAGTGCCGCACCGCGCGCGGGGCGTCCACGATCTGCGTGCCGGCGATGACCTTGGGCGTGCCGATGCGCGCCTCCTCGGCGCGCTGGTCGAAATCGGCGATCCGCGAGTTGAGCTCGGCCCGGCGGGCGAAAAGCGTCTCGATGCTCGCCGACGCTTTCGGGTCGCTCTCCGGCGATCGGTTTCCGATCGCCTTGTTGATCTTGGTGAGCTCGTCCCGCATGCGGTCACGCTGGTCGAGCAGGGCCTCGGCCTCGGCGTTCGCGGCTTCCCGCATCCGCCTCACATGGTCCGCGACGAACGCGTCGGCCAGCGCCTCGGCCCGGGCCACCGCATCCGCGTCGCTGTCACCTGTCACGGTGATCTGCAGCAGGTTGTTGGTCAAGCCGGTGCCCCGGTAGTCCCGCATGAAGTCCTCTGGATTTTCCGGGGACTTGAGGGTCCGCAGGGCCTTGTCGGCGATCCGCGTGGTGTGCAGCAGCTCGACGTCGGTGCGGATCAGCGTTCCGGTGTCGTTCGGCTGGTCCTCCTGATGGGTGACCAGCACCTTGGTCACCGCGGTCGGTGGCGGCGGCAGCAGGACCGCCACCGCCGCGCCGACCAGCAGCCCGAGCAGCGCCAGGGAGCCCCAGAGGCGGCGGCGCCTGCGCACCGCCACCACCAGCGCCTGCAGGTCCAGCAGCGGAGCGGCGGCCGACGACTCCGCGGTCTTGCTCGTCGTCACACCGAACCTCCCGTCGCGTGGCCGCGCACCGCGAGCGCCAGAGTGGCCTCATCCGAGGAACGGCCGGCGGTCCGCGTCGGACGGGCCCGGACCGTTCCGGCGACGACGATGCCGACGACCGCGTGCCCGGCGTCCGCACACGCCTCGGCGATGCCGGCGAGCTCCTCTGCGGTCCGGCTGCCCACGCTGAGGACGACCAGGGCACCGGACTCGGTGTCGCGGTCCGGCACCATCGGCCGGTCCACCGAAACCTCCACCACCCGCAGCAACGGATCGCTCTTGGCCTCGGCGACGAGCTGCCCGGCGGCCCGGCGGGCGATCTCGTCGCCGTCCGGTACGACAACCAGCAGCCGCCGGGGGGCCGGCAGCTGATCCCGGAGGCGAGCACACACCCGCCGGTAGCGGATCCGCCTGTCGGCCTCGTCGCCGGGCCTCCGCGGCGTCGGTAGGTCCCACCGGGTGTCGACGCCGAGGAGCCGGCGGATCCAGGCCTGTGGGCCACGGCCCTCCGACCGGTGCGCGGGCCATTCACCAGGCACGTCGACGGTGCCCAGCAGTGCCGAGCCCAGCGCCGCGGCGATCTCCGGTTCGGTGCGCAGTCGGCGGTTCATCCGTGCGGCGGCGAGATGGCCGATGACCGCGAGCAGGAAGAACAGCACCGCCCCGGCGACGATGAGCTGCATCCTCGTCGGTGGCGCCTCGCCGGTCGGCCGGGCGGCCGGCCCCATGACGACCATGCCGGCCTTGTCGGTCGCCGGGTCGGCCTCGTCCAGCTTCTTCATGGCCTCTTCCAGCGAGGTGCGCAGCTTCTCGAGCGCGGTGCGGGCCTGGACGCTCTCCACGGTCTGCCCCGGATCGGCCGCATTGGCCAGGTCGGTGATGCGGCGGTTGGTCTCCACGACCTTCTGCCGCAGCGCCTCGGACTCCGTAGCCGCTTCGGGGTCGGTGCCGCCGCCCGCGATCCGCGCGGCGAATCCGACGAATTCCTGGGCCACCCGGTCGGAGAGCTGCTGAGCGCGCTCCGGGGTGTCGGCCGTACCCGAGATCTTGATGATGTTCCCGTCGGCGGCCTTGGCGCTCACACGATCCAACAGCTCGCCGCCGCTGACACCCTTCCAGCCGAGCGTGGCGGCAGCGCGGTCGACCACCGCCGAACTGGTCGCGATGTCCACCTGAGTCAGCAGCTCGCGCTCTTCCCACTGCCCCGGCAGCAGTACCGATGCCGACGTCGTGTACCGCGGCGGAAACAGCAAAGAAGTGCCGTAGCCGACGAGCGCGCCCACGACGGCGATGACGGCGAGAAGCCGCCGGCGCCGACGGAGAATCCGCCCGATCGTGACCAGGCGTATGGTTTCCTCGCTCAACTGCGCGGCCTCTTCCCTGTGCGGACCGGGCCACCCGCCGACACCGGAGTGCGGTCACGGCAGGCAGCGGCGTAGGCGGCGAGCAGCGACGCCTGCGAGTTCCGCCAGGAGAGCGGCCCGCTGATCCGCTCCTGGCCGATCTTGCCCATCCGGGCCCGCTTCTCCGGATCGTCAAGGAGCAGCGCGATGAGCCCCGCGAACCGGGCCTCGTCGTTGGCGGGCGCGTAGACGGCGGCGTCACCGGCGGAGACGCGCGCCTCCTTCAGGTCGAAGGAGACGATCGGCCGGCCCATCGCCATGTACTCCAGGACCTTGTTCATGGTCGACACGTCGTTGAGCGGATTGCGCGGGTCGGGGGAGAGACACACGTCCGCGGTGGACAGGTAGCGCACCAGGTCGGCGTCCGGAATGCGCCCGGTGAACCGCACTTGTTCCGAGAGCCCGAGCCGCCGGGACAGCTCCACCATCGCGTCGAAGGCGTCGCCGGAGCCGACGAACACCGCATGCCAGTCGGTCCGCCCGCACTCGTCGCGCAGCTTCGCGAGGGCCCGCAAGGCGTAGTCGACGCCGTCCTGCGGGCCCATGACGCCGAGGTAGCACAGCAGATGGGGTTTGCCGCGCTTCAACTCCGGCTCGGGCGGCACCGGTTGGAACCGCTCGATCTGGGGCGCGCTGCGCACCACGAAAACGTCCTCAGGGCGTCGGCCGCCACGGCGCACCGCGACGTCCCGGTAGCTCTCGTTCGTGGCGAGGACGACGTCCGCCGCCCGGTAGGTCCGCCGTTCCAGCGCGCGCACGGCCCGGTAGAGCAGGTCCTTGCCGCGGTCGAACCGGGAGAGATACAGCTCGGGTACCAGGTCGTGCTGGTCGAAGACGAACCGCGCGCCGCGCCGCTTCAGCCACAGTGCCGGCAGGAACAGCAGGTCGGGCGGGTTGCAGGCGTGGACCACGTCGACCGGGCCGACCTTCCGGGCCAGCCGGGCCGTGTGCCACAACGCCGATCCGTACTCCCGCAGGTAGCCGGCGGGTCCTCCGGTGGCCGCGCGCAACGGGTAGCGGTGGATCCGCACCCCGTCGATCTCCGCCTCCGGCTCCGTGTCCCGCTTCTCCCCCCGGGGGCAGATGACGTGCACCTCCCAGCCCGCGTCGCGCAGCGTCGTGCACTCCTGCCACACCCGCCGGTCGAACGGCACCGACAGGTTCTCCACCAGGATCAGCGCGCGCCGGTCCGGCCGGTTGCCGCTGGTCGTGTCACCAAGCGTCGTGTCACCAAGCAAGGCCCATGTACCCCGGTTCGGCCCGGCGCGCCTCGGCGTCGGGAAGGCGGATGAGGTCGACGATCACCGGGCCGCCGCCATGGGGCAGCGCCGACAGCACGGCCGGGTCCCTGGTCCCGACCAGGCACACCTCGGCGTGCTCCAGCACCTCGTCGACGGAATCCGCGAGCAGTTGCGCGAGGTGCGGCAACCGGGTCTCGATGTACTCGCGGTTCGCGCCGATCAGCCGGGAGAGGCTCACGTTGGCGTCGTGGATCTTCAGGTCGTAACCCTTGCCGAAGAGCCGCTCCGCCAGTTCGACGAGCGGGCTCTCGCGGAGGTCGTCGGTGCCGGGTTTGAAGGAGAGCCCGAACAGGCCCACCCGGCGCTTGCCGGTGCGCTCGACCAGCTCCACCGCGCGTTGCAGATGGGCGGAGTTGGAGGACAGCACGTGGGACAGGATGGGCACCGAGACGTCGGCCCGCTGCGCCGCGTGGACCAGGCTGCGCAGGTCCTTGGGCAGGCAGGAGCCACCGAAGGCGAAGCCGGGCCGCAGATAGGCGGGGCTGATGTTCAGCTTGCGGTCGGCCAGGAACACGTCCATCACCTGGTGCGAGTCCACGCCGAGCGCCTGGCACACCGCGCCCAGCTCGTTCGCGAAGCCGATCTTGAGGCCGTGGAACGCGTTGTCCGCGTATTTGATCGCCTCGGCCGTCGGGACCGGCACCCGGAACACCTCGCCGGGCAGGCCGTCGTACAGCGCCGTCACCGTGTCGCCGCTCGCCGGGTCGAGCTCGCCGATGACGGTCTTGGGCGGGTCGAAGAAGTCCCGCACGCTCGTGCCCTCGCGCAGGAACTCCGGGTTGACCGCGACCCCGAAGTCCACCCCGGCCGTGCCGCCGACGTTCTTCTCCAGGATCGGTACCAGCAGGTTCAGGCAGGTACCCGGGAGCATGGTGCTGCGGAACACGACGGTGTGCCGACCCCCCTGCTCGGCCCCCTCGGCCAGCGCGGCGCCGATCTGCTCGGTGACCCGTTCCAAGTACGTGGTGCACAGGCTGCCGTTGGGCTCCGACGGGGTGCCCACGCAGACCAGAGACACCTCGCTGTTCATGATCGCCTCGCGGACGTCGCCGGTGGCGCGGAGCGCCCCGGTCCGCACGACCTCGGCGATGAGCTCGCCGATCCGCTCCTCGACCACCGGGGCCAAGCCGCTGTTGACCAGGTCGACCTTCACCTGGTTCACGTCCACCCCGATGACCTCGTGGCCCATGCTGGCCAGGCACGCGGCCGACACGCAGCCCACGTAGCCGAGCCCGAAAACGCTGACTCTCATGACGCGTTCCTCCCCCCAGGCAGGCCCTTGTGGCCTGCGGTCCCCCAATGCAGGCCCTTGTGGTCTGCGTTCCGCGCGCCGGCCGGACGACGGCCGCCGCGCATCAATAGGCCCCCTGCCCGTGGATCACCGCACGCAGCGTCTTCCACAAGATCACTGCGTCCAGGGCGAGCGACCAGTCCTCCACGTACCGCAGGTCGAGCCGGACCGCCTCCTCCCACGGCAGGTCGCTGCGCCCGCTGATCTGCCACAGGCCGGTGAGCCCGGGCTTGACCAGCAGCCGCCGCCGGATGTCCGGGCCGTACGCGGCGGACTCCTCCGGCAACGGAGGCCGCGGACCGACGAGCGACATCGATCCGGTGAGCACGTTGAAAAGCTGCGGGAGCTCGTCGAGCGAGTACCGGCGCAGCACCGCTCCCACCCGGGTCACCCGCGGATCCCGGCGGAGCTTGAACAGCAGGCCTGCGCCCTCGTTGCGGTCGGCCAGCTCGGCACGTGCCCCATGAGCCCCGGCGACCATGGTGCGGAACTTGAGGATGGTGAACTCGCGGCCGTCCTTGCCGACCCTGCGCTGGCGGTAGAACGCCCCGCCCCGGCTGTCCACCATCACGAGCAGCGCGACGAACACCATCAAGGGCGCGAACAACATCAGCAGAAACGTTGCGCCTACTCGGTCGACCACCCCTTTGACCGCCCGGCGGCCCCCGGTGAAGGCCGGCATGCTGACCCGCAGCAGCGGGATCCCGAGCACCGCGTCGACGTGCAGCCGCGGGCCGGCCACCTCCATGAGCACGGGGGCCACGACCATCTCGGCGTCGCTGCCTTCGAGGTTCCAGGCCAGCCGCTGCAGCCGGTCCGGTGACCAGTGCGGGTCAGGTGTGACCGCGACGACACGGTAGCCGTCGTGGCGGACATGCTTGGCGACGTCCTCCAGTTGGCCGACGACCGGCACTCCGTCCAGTTGGTCACCGTCGAGCCCGCGACCGTCCGCCGTGCACACCGCATCCACTCGCCAGCCGAGGTGCGGGAACTTGCGGGTGCGGGTGATCAGGTCCCGCACGGTGGCCGGGCTCCCGGCAGTGAGCACCGGTCTCAGACACCGCCCTTCCTTCCGCTGTTTGTGCAGCCAGAGGCGCAGCAGATACCGCTCGGTCATGGTGATGAGCGCGATCGCGGGGATCGCGACGAAGATCCAGAGCTTGATGTTGCGCGAGGTGAGGGCGATCCCGCCGAGTGCCAGTACGACGGTCGCCATGAACAGGGAGCGTCCGAGCCGGCGGAATTCCTCGGCGCCCTGGCCGAGCACGGCCGGAGCCCAGGACCGGCTCACCGCAAGAGCTCCCAGCACCAGCAGCTCGGTGCCGAATGCGAGAATTCCCCACTTCTCGTGCCAGTTGGCCGCGTCCCGGGCCCCGAAGAATTCGCCGATCGTCGCCACCACGAAGGCGGTGGCCACGGTATCGCTGGTGATCACGGCACGGCGGTACCGCTGCTCCCAGTCGTTCGCGCTCTGGCTGATCGCCCCGTTCGCCAGACGCCCGCGCGCCGACGGAAACGGGTCGACTAATTCCCCCTGCTGCACAGGACCCCCCAGGTCGCCAGTGGTTCGACGTGCTCGCCTCACACTGTTTCTCCCGGGAGGCACCCCCGCCCCCCGTGCCGCGCTGTTCCTCCCCTCGGGAGGACCCCGCCCCCCGCGCATGACATTCCGGCTATTTCAGCGCCACTTGAACAACCCACCCCGGCGGCAGCGGACTCACATGTCCTGCCGGACTCTCGACGTGCGCCGGGAACCCATCGAAACCCCGGGTGCTCCCCGCACCCAAGGCCCCTCTCGGGCTCCAGGCATTGATCACCCCCAGGTCGGCGCCGGGGACGCGACTGCTGGCTGTCTGTGGCGCCGGACCTATAGATCATTAACGGTTGCTTCGTGTTCGAACAGCTGAAGCACGGTCAATCTAGACCATCGGGGCCAGTATGAAGAGAGGGCGTGGGGAATTTGTGCGCAAGCTTTGAGACTGGATTCTCCGGCCGATGACCGCCTACGGGTGCCCTGTTGAGGGCGCTACGGCGAGCGCGGCCATGTCCTCCTCGGCACCGGCACGCGCCCTCTACGGTGGAGATCCGGATGCCGCCGAGGCGGTGGGGGAGGAGGGCGACAGGCGTGCGCAGGGTTCCGCCGGAGATGTTCCGGTTCACGACGGTGGAGAGGTCGGATCTGTACGGGGCGGTGCTGGACGCCTTCGGTGTGGCCGGCGAGCACCTGGAGACGGCGCTGGGGCTCGACGCGGTGCGCGAGCGGCTGCGCGGGGTGGGCTGGGCAGCGGCGGTCGAGGACGAGGAACTGCATGAGGCGCTCAGGCGGCTTGTGCAGTGGGAGCTCCTGGACGTGGTGCACAACCACGCGGAGAACTACCGCATGGCCGAGGAGTACGAGCGGCGCAACCTGCAGTACTCGCTGACCCGCCGGGGCGAGGCCGCTCTCGCCGGAGTGCGGCACGCGCTTGAGGTTCTCGCCTCCACGGGGGCGCTGCAGACGGCCGTGCTGGAGGCGATCGCCGACCGGCTCGACGAGCTGTGCCTGCTGTCCGGCGAGCCCGCCTCGGCCGATCGCCGGATCTACACCACGCTGCGGGAGCTGGAGGGGCATCTGGAGGCCCTGGTGGAGAACACCAAGGCATTCAACGGCGAACTGCAGCGGCTGCTGCGCGCCGAGGGCGCCGATCTGGAGGTGTTCCGCGAGGTCAAGGCCGCCACCGTCGCGTATCTGCAGGAGTTCCTGGTCAACCTCGACCGGCGCGGGCAGACGGTCGCCGCCGCGGTGGCCCGGGTGGAGGAGCGAGGGACCGCCGTGCTGCGCGAGCGAGCCCTGCGCGGGGCCGAACTGCCACCGGTGGCCGGTGAGGATCCCGCGGCCGGCTGGCTGGAGAGCCGGCGGGCACGCTGGGCGGGCCTGCGGGCGTGGTTCCTGCCGGACGACGGGGCGCGGCCCCGGATCGAGCAGTTGCACGACATCGCCCGGCGGGCCATCGTCTCGCTGCTGCAGGTCCTGGAGCGGATCAACGAGTCACGGCGCCGCTCCTCCAGCGCCGTGCAGGACTTCAGGGAGCTGGCGCGCTGGTTCGCGGCGGCCCCCGTGGAGGAGGACCTGCACCGGCTGTGGTCGGCGGCCTTCGGTCTCGGCCCGGCGCGCCACGCTCATCTCGCCCACCCCGACCCGGAGTTGATCCCGTCGTCCCATTCCTGGTCCGAGGCCCCGCCCGTGCGGGTGTCGGCGCTGCTGCGGACCAGCGGACGGACCGAGCGCTTCACACGCACGGCCAGGGTGCGGGACGTCGCGGCGGTGAGGGCGGAGCGCGCCGAGCGGGCCCGCGCGGAGCGAGCGGAACTCGCGCGTGCCTGGCGGGTGCTGGAGACGGACGGCCCCGTGCGTCTGTCCGCCTTCGGCGCGCTGGATCCCGCTGTCTTCGACCGGCTGCTGGACCTGCTGGGCCGGGCCCTGTCCGCCCGGCCGGACGCGGGCGGTCTGCGGCGCGCCACGACCGGGGACGGCCGGGTGGAGATCGCGCTGTCTCCGCCTCCCGACGAGCGCACCGCCGTACTGCGCACCGCGAAGGGCGCGCTGGCCGGACCGGACTACGTCGTCCACATCATGGCGGCGGGCGGAGCGAGCGCCTTCCCGGCCTTCGGCGCCGCGCGGCAGGAGGCGGCCGGATGAGCACCCTTGCCAACCAACTGGCCGCCGCGGAACGGGAGGAGGTCGCGCGCGCCATCCGTCTCCTGCTGGCCCGCCCCCTGCTGACCGAGGCCGCCGACCCGGCCGGCTTCGAACTGGTACGCCGCCGTCGTGAGCCGCTGGCCCAGTGGTTCGACTACACCTGCGGCTGGAGCCTGGTGGTGGAGCCCCGCCGCGGTTACGCCCGCCTCACCAAGGTCCGCGCCGACCCGGACGGCTCCCGCCCGGCCCGCAGGGCGCGTTCCGGCCGGGCCCCGTTCGACCGCCGGCGTTACGTGCTGCTCTGCGTGACGGCGGCCGAACTGTTGTCGATGCCGATGACGACCATCGGCATGCTCGCCGACCGTGTCGTGCAGGCCACGGCGGCCGACCGGGCACTGGCCGCGTTCGACCCGGTCCACCGGGCGGAGCGGACGGCGTTCGTCGACGTCCTCAAGCTGCTGGAGTCGTACGACGTGCTGCGCGTGGTGGACGGGACGACCGAGGCGTACGTCGAGTCAGCGGAGGCGAAGGTCCTCTACCGTGTGGACACCACGCTGCTGATGCGGCTGCCCGCCGCGCCCGTCGGTGCCTCCCGCCTCGCCGTACCTCCGGACGAGGTGCCGGCGCGGTTCGAGGAACTCCTCACGGGGCTGGTGCGGGAGCGCCGCTACGGCGGCACGGTCGTCGACGGGACGGCGGACGAGGCGCACGGCGAGACCGCCGCCACGGACGCACAACGCAACCTGCGGCTGCGCCACTCGGTGCTGCGTCGCCTCTTCGACGACCCGGTGCTGTACCGGTCGGACCTCGCCGACGACGAGCTGGCGTATGTCACCTCCCTGACCGGGCGCCAGATCCTGCGCCGCTCGGTCGAGCAGGCCGGCTTCCTCCTGGAGGAGCGAGCCGAGGGCTTTCTGCTCGTGGACCCGGACGGACTCGCCACCGATGTCCGCTTCCCCGACGACACGTCCACCGCCCGGGTCGCCGCGCTGCTCCTTCTGGAGCCGCTCTGCGCCGCGCCCGCCGGGATGCTGCCCGAACAGCTCGCCGAGGCCGGAGCGGATCTGCTGCGCCGCTTCCCGCGCTGGGCCAAGGCGTACCAGTCCGAGGACGGCGCGGCCCGGCTGTCCGACGACGCCGTACGCGTACTGCGGGATGTCGGCCTGGCCCGCCGGGCCGGGGGCCGTGTCGTCGCGTGCCCGGCCGCGTACCGCTACCGCCTGACGGAGACGACGAGTTCGGACCCGGAAGACAAGCCCGGACCGGAGCGGGGCGCGAGTCCGCGCGAGACGGCAAGTGCCACGGCCTCCCGTGGCGTTGTCGCGGAAGGAGACCAGCAGTGAGCGTGACAGAGCTTCCCCACCCGCGGCGGCCGGAGTCCGTCGAGCCCGCCGAGGCACCGGCACAAGCGGCGGATGCCGCCCGCAGCCGCTGGCAGCCGCACCGCGCGGGCATCCTCAACGTCTGGCGCTACTACGACGAGACCTTCACCTTCCACCAGGGCCGCCTGCTGCTGCGCGGTCAGAACGGTTCGGGCAAGTCCAAGGCCCTCGAACTTCTGCTGCCCTTCCTCTTCGACGCCAGCCTCCGCCCCAACCGCCTGTCCACGTTCGGCGGTTCGGAACGCACCATGCACTGGAACCTGCTGGGCGAGGGCGCCTCCGGCAAGACCCGCGTCGGATACGTGTGGATGGAGTTCCGCCGCGTCGGCGACGACGGCAGCGAGCGGTGGTTCGGCTGCGGGGCGCGCCTCCAGGCGACCGTGCACACCAGCGGGGCCCACGCCGACTACTTCACCACCGGCGCCAGGATCGCCCACCCGGACGGTGTGCTCCTCGTCAACGAGGCGGGACAGCCACTGACCCGGGCCGCCCTCGCCGAAGCCCTGCGCGACCGCGGCGACGTGCACGCCTCCGCCACCGACTACCGCACGGCCGTACGACGTGAGCTCTTCGCCGGCATGGGGGAGCAGCGTTACGAGTCGCTGCTGTCCGCCCTGCTCCAGCTGCGCCAGCCCAAGCTGTCCGAACGGCTCGACCCGTCCCTGCTCTCCACCCTGCTGTCCCGTGCCCTGCCCCCACTGGGCGAAGGAGAGATCGCCGAACTCGCCGAGGGCTTCGAGCGGCTGGACCGCCAGCGCGAACACCTCAAGCGGCTCGACGACGAGGTGACGGCGGCCGAGACCGTCGCATCCCGGCAGCGCGCCTACGCGCGACGGGTCCTGCGTGCCGGTTCCGCCGCGCTGATCTCGGCGACCACCGAGATGGACAACCTCACCCGTGTCGCCCGCCGGAGCGCCGAGCAACTCGAACAGGCGTTGGCGGAACGCGAGTCGGCCCAGGCGCTGCGCGAGGAACAGGGACTGCGCGCGCACGCCCTGGAGGAGACCGTCGAGGGCCTGCGCGAGAGCGACGCGTACAAGCAGGGTGAGGAACTCGACCGGCTCCGCCGCCGCACGGAAGACATGGCAGCCGCCGCCGGGCGGCAGCGCGCCACCGCCCAGGCCGCTCAGGCCAGGGCGGAGGAGGATCAGCGGTACGCCGACGAGGCCGCGAGGCAGGCCCGCGCCCTCGACGAGCACGCGCGCGAGGCCGCCGAGGAAGCACGCCGGTCGGCCCGGGCAGCGGGTCTGGAGTCCATCCATCACGAGGCGAGGACAATCCTGGGCGCTGATCATGTGGTGCCCCTCCCCGACGGCACGGGGGGTGAGGCGGGCGGCAGTCGGCCCGAGGGCTCCGGCGCTGCACCCACGGTGGGCGAGAACGGGGCCCGGCAGGCCCGTCGGCTGCTGCGGGGCGCGGTCACCGCCCGACGGCAGCAGGTCACCCTCATCACCGAGGCGATGGACGACCACGATCGCGCGGTACGCGACCGGGGCGCCGTCGAGGACCTGCTGGACGAGGCCCGTACGCGGCTCGCGGAGGCGATCGCCCGGCGGGACGAGGCGTCCGGCGCCTGGGACGACGCCCTCGCCGCGCAGGGGGAACGGCTGCTCGCCTGGGCCGGGGGCTGCGCGGAACTGCGTATCGCCGACCCCGGGGAACTGGTTGCCGGGGCGGCGACCGAGGCCGCGGTGACGGCCCTGACCGAAGCCGCCGCGCGCCCGCTGGAACAGGAGATCGCCACCGCGGAGGCCACCGCCCGAGCCGCACGCCAGGGCCTGCGGGACGAGCGGAGCCGACTTGAGGAGGAGGTACGACGGCTGAGCGGTGAGACCGACCTGCCGCCTGCGCCCCCGCTCACCCGCACCACCGTCCGCACGGCGACGGCGGGAGCACCACTGTGGCGGCTGGTCGCCTTCCGCGAAGGTGTCCCGTTGTCCGTCCAGGCCGCGGTGGAGGCCGCTCTGGAGGCGTCGGGCCTCATGGACGCGTGGGTCAGCCCCTACGACGGGATCACGCTGCCGGGGCACGACACGCGGGCCGAGGCGGCCCTGGCCGTGGCCGCCCCTGGGCCCAGCCTGCTGGAGGTGCTGAGGCCCGAGGAGGCCATCCCCGTCCCGGTCGACACCGTGATCCGTATCCTCGCCGGTGTCGCGTACGGCACATATCTGCCCGGCGGGCACCCCGCGGCCGTGTCGGCCGACGGTGCCTGGCGTCTCGCGCTCGCCACCGGTACCTGGAGCAAGCCGGAACCGGCCCACATCGGCGCCCTCGCGCGACAGCGGGCCCGGCAGCGCAGGATCGGTGAACTGACCGAGCGCATCAGCGAGACGAACGCCTCCCTCGCCGCGCTCGACGATCAACTGCGCGGCCTCGCCGCTCGCCGCGCCCGGCTGGACGCCGACCGCGCCGCTCGCCCCGACCACCGGGAACTCGACGCCCGGCGGCGCGACTGGGACCGCGCCGAGGAAAGAGTGGCCGCTCGGGACGACGCCGTACGTGACGCCGCCGGGCAACTGGCACGGCGCGAGAGCGAGGTGGAGGGCACTCTGCGCACGCTCAGCCGCCGGGCCGCGGAACACGGACTGCCCACCGACCGCGACCGATTGCGTGAACTCTCCGCCGACATCGACCGGTTCCGGGACTCCGCCGACAGCTGGGTGGACGCCCGCCTCACCGCGACCGCCGCCGCCGACAGGGCCCACCAGTTGGCCGCGCAGGCGGAGCGCTCGCGCCGGACCGCCGGGGAACAGGCCGAGGTGGCGGCTGCCGCCGAAGCGGAGGCGGCCGGGCTGAAGGCCCGCCTGGAGGCGGTGGAAGCCACCGTCGGCGAGGACTACCGGCAGATCGTCGCACGCGTCGCCGAGGCGCGCGCCGAGCTGCGCCGCTGCCGCGAGGAGGCCGGCCGGGCGGCCGACCTCCTGCTGCGCCTGGAAGGGCGCATCGGAGAGCTGCGGGCCACCAGCGGACAGGACGCCGAACGACGGGAACAGGCTGTCGCGACCCGGGACGGCGCGGCGCACCGGTTCCGGCACCTGTGCCTGGTCGGGCTGGCCGAGGACGCCGGCATCACACCGGAACTCGACGCCGGGGACGGCACCAAGGCCACCTTGGAGGCCGCCCGTGCCACAGCGGCGAAGTGGCCCGGCATCCCACACGCCCCACGCAACCTGGGCGACGCCGCGACCCGCCTCTCCGAAGCGGTCCACGAGGCCCGCCGGCGCCTCGGTGCCCGCGCCGACCTGGACCTGGAACCCGACGACGACATCCAGCTCTTCACCGCGACCCTGGACGGCGTACGCGTGGGGGCGACGGGCCTGCTCACCACGCTCACCCAGGAACGCGACCGCAGCCGCGACGACATCACCACCGCCGAGCGGCGCCTCTTCGACCAGATCCTCACCGGCGACATCCGCCGCCACCTCGCGGCCCGCATCCGCCAGGCCGGCGAACTCGTCGACCGTATGAACGGGCACCTGGAGCGGGTCCGTACCGCCTCCAACGTCGCCGTCCAACTCGTCTGGGACGTCCGCCCGGATCTTCCGGACAGCACCCGCACCGCCCGCCAGCTGCTCCTCAAGGACCCCGGCCGGGTCACCGAGACCGACCGGGAGGCCCTGCACGCCTTCTTCCGCGCCCGTATCGAGGAGGCCAAGGACGGCGACACGGCCGCGAGCTGGGAGGAACAGCTCGGCGAGGTGCTCGACTACACCGCCTGGCACCGCTTCACCGTCCGCCTGGACCGGGCGAACGGGACCGGCTGGCAGCCGCTGACCAAGAAGCTGCACGGTGCGCTCTCCGGCGGAGAGAAGGCCATCGCACTGCACCTGCCGCTGTTCGCCGCCGTCGCCGCCCACTACGAGGCCGTGCCCCTGGCACCCCGGCCGATCCTGCTGGACGAGGTCTTCGTCGGCGTCGACACCGTCAACCGCGGACAGGTCTTCGCGCTGCTCACCGCACTCGACCTGGATCTCATGGTCACCTCCGACCACGAGTGGTGCACCTACGGCGAGCTGCCCGGCATCGCCGTCCACCAACTCCTCACCGACGGGGACGACGACGCGGTCACCAGCGCCCGCTTCGTCTGGAACGGCACCGACCTGGAGGCGGGATGACCCACCCGGAACCGGCCCCGGGCGAACGCACCCTGCGCCGCCCCGAACTCCGTCCGCTCTGGCACACGGTCCACGACCGCCTCTCCTCCGGCCGCCCCGTCACACGGGTGCGCCTCGGACCGCTCGACGACGCCCAACGCGAAGCCCTCGCCGACCTCCTCGGTCTGGACCGGCTGCCGGACGTCCGGCCCTCCGTGGCCCTGGCCCGGCTGGAAGAAGCCGTCACCGAGCTGTGCGGCCGTACCGTGCGCGAAACCGTCACCGAACTCGTGGGCCCCCTCGACGACCGGGCGGGCGAACGACGCCGCCAGGACGGCGAACGCGCCGAATTGTGGACATGGCTGGACGGCCACGACATCGTGCGGGCTCTGCCGGCGCTCGCCGACTGGGTCGCCTCCTGCCGAGCCACCGGTCTGGTCGACGGCTCACCGGAACGCACCCGATCCCTGCTGACCGACGCGCTGACCGTGCTCGCGGAGCTCCCCGCCCGAGCTGAGCCCCTGCCCGTGTTCGCCGCCCGAGTCCTGAAGGGCGACTCCCACGCGCTCGACGACGGCACCCGCCTTTCCACCCTCGTCCTGCGTGCCCTGGCGACCCTCCACGACACCGCCCCGCCACAGTCCGCGGCGGACCGGCGCGCCCTGTGGGCTCGCGCGGGTGTCGCCGACGACGACCTGTCCGCCACCGTTCTCGTCGGTGGACTGCGCCCGTCCGGCGACGGTCCGCTCGCCCGCGTGGCCCGCGTCTGTGCCGAGGCCGGGCAGGCGGCCAGCCTGACCCTCGCCCAACTGCGGGCCCCGGGCGAGTTCACGCTCGATGCCGACCCCGCGCCCGTCGTCCACGCCGTGGAGAATCCCAGCGTCCTGGCCCTCGCGGTACGCCGCTTCGGGCCGGACTGTCCGCCGCTCGTGTGCACGTCCGGCTGGCCCAACAGCGCGGCCATCCATCTCCTCCGCCTCCTCGCGGACCAGGGCGCCGTCCTTCGCTACCACGGCGACTTCGACGGTGAGGGCATCCGCATCGCCGCGTATCTCCTGGACAAGACGCCGGCACGCCCCTGGCGCATGACGGCGGCGGACTACCGCGCCGCGGTCGCCCGCACACCGCACGGCCCTCGGCCGGGCCGTCTGACCGAGGCACCCTGGGACCCCGAACTCACCCGTGCCATGACCGAACACGGCATCGCCGTGGTCGAGGAACTGGTGGCCGACGTCCTGCTGGCGGACCTGGCTATGTGAACCGGTAAAGCTCGGCTTTCCATCGCGATGGGCAATCGTTGCGCGAGCGGCTTGAAATACCCTCAACTTCCCGGGACCAAGTGGTGTATCGCCAATGGAATCCGGCAAATCGGACTGCACTATACCGGTTCATGGACATCGATAGGGCAGCCGGTTAGGTTGTCCCGCGTCACATCCAGACCGGCCGTGCGTCACGTGAGGGGAGCCGCAGATGAAGGACGTCACCCTGCTCAGCGACGGGTGGGGGCTGTGCCACGAGGGCGCGGTGCTGCCCGCCCGGGTGCCGGGCTGTGTCCACACCGACCTGCTGGACGCGGGGCTCATCCCCGACCCCTTCATCGGCACCAACGAGCACGAGATCGCCTGGGTCGGCGAGCGGGAATGGACCTACACCACCCGGCTGACCGCCTCCGGCACCGCGCACGAGCGCACCGATCTGGTCTTCGACGGCCTCGACACGGCCACCGAGATCACCCTGGACGGGGAGGTGCTCGGCCGGACCCGCAACATGCACCGCATGTACCGCTTCGACGTCACCGGCCGCGACGGCGAACTGCGCGTGCGCTTCCTCCCGGCGCACGAAGAGGCGGAGGCCGTACGGCAGTCGACCGGCGACCGCCCGAACGTCTATCCGGCGCCCTCGCAGTACATCCGCAAGATGGCGTGCGGCTTCGGCTGGGACTGGGGCCCCACCGTCGTCACCGCCGGAATGTGGCGGCCCGTCCGTCTGGAGCACTGGTCGACCGCCCGGATCTCCCAGGTCCGGCCCCTGGTCACGGTCGCCGGACGACGGGGCCGCGTGGAGGTCCACCTCACCGTGGAGCGCACCGCCACCGGCACCGGACGTCCCCTGACCGCGCGGGCGTCGGTGGCCGGGGTGGACACCGAGGTCACCGTCGAGGACGGACACGCGCTGCTCACGCTGGAGGTGCCCGACCCCGAGCTGTGGTGGCCGCGCGGCCACGGCGAACAGCCGCTGTACGACCTGACCGTCACCCTCGCCGACGGCGACACCGCACTCGACACCTGGCAGCGCCGGATCGGCTTCCGCGCCATCGAGCTGGACCGCACCGCCGACGAGCACGGCACCGGCTTCACCCTCGTCGTCAACGGCGTGCGCCTCTTCGCGCGCGGCGTGAACTGGATCCCCGACGACGTCCTGCCCTCCCGCGTCACCCCCGAGCGCTACCGCCACCGCCTCACCCAGGCCGCCGAGGCGAACGTCGACCTCGTCCGCGTCTGGGGCGGCGGCATCTACGAGGACGACGCCTTCTACGACGTGTGCGACGAACTCGGCCTGATGGTCTGGCAGGACTTCCTCTTCGCCTGCTCCGCCTACCCCGAGGAACAGCCACTGCGCGGCGAGGTGGAGGCCGAGGCGCGCGAGAACGTCGTACGGCTGATGCCGCACCCCTCGCTGATGCTGTGGAACGGCAACAACGAGAACCTCTGGGGCTTCCGGGACTGGGGCTGGGAGCCCGAACTCGCGGGCGACTCCTGGGGCGAGGGGTACTACCTCGGCCTGCTGCCCCGTGTCGTCGCCGAGCTGGACCCGACCCGGCCCTACACGGCGGGCAGCCCCTGGTCCGGCTCCTGGGACCACCACCCCAACGACCCGGCGCACGGCACCCACCACTCCTGGGAGGTGTGGAACCGGCGGGACTACGCCGAGTACCGCGACAGCGTCCCCCGGTTCGTCGCCGAGTTCGGCTGGCAGGCCCCGCCCGCGCTGGCCACCCTGCGTCGCGCGCTGCCCGGTGAGGAGCTCGCCCCCGACTCGCCCGGGATGCTCCACCACCAGAAGGCCGAGGACGGCAACGGCAAGCTGAACCGCGGGGTCGCCCGCCACTTCGCCTTCCCCGAGGGCGACTTCGACCGCTGGCACTATCTGACCCAGGTGGTCCAGGCCCGGGCCGTCGCCGCCGGTATCGAGCACTGGCGTTCCCACTGGCCGGTCTGCGCGGGCACCGTCGTATGGCAGCTGAACGACTGCTGGCCGGTCAGCTCCTGGGCGGCCATCGACGGGGACGGCCGGCTCAAGCCGCTCCACCACGAGCTGCGGCGCGTGTACGCGGACCGGCTGCTCACCCTCCAGCCCGCCCCGGACGGTGTGGTGCTGGCCCTGGCCAACCAGTCGGCCGAGGACTGGGCCGCCCGGG
Organism: Streptomyces ipomoeae 91-03; assembly: GCF_000317595.1. Classification (GTDB taxonomy): domain Bacteria; phylum Actinomycetota; class Actinomycetes; order Streptomycetales; family Streptomycetaceae; genus Streptomyces; species Streptomyces ipomoeae. The sequence continues at coordinate 96,738 of NZ_AEJC01000397.1, forward strand.
TCACCGTGCGTCGGGTGACCGCCGACGGCACGGTCACCGCCGAGACGACGGTCGCGGCCGACGTGGACGCGCGCGGCGCGGTACGCATGCCCCTTCCCGCCGACTTCGCGCTCGGCGCGGAGGGCACCAAGGAGTTCCTGGTGGCGGACGCGTGGGGGTCCCCCCGTCCGAGCGAAGCCGAGAGTGGAGGAGAGGTCGAGGGTGGGGGAGAGGTCGAGCGTGGGGGAGGCCTGCGCGCGCTGCACTTCGCCGTGCCGGACCGCGAGTTCGCCTACCCCCGGCCGCGGTTCGACGTACAGGTGGAGACGGATCCCGGCTCCGGACCGGACGCTACAGTCGACGTCGTGGTCACAGCACGCACCTTGGTACGCGATCTCCTTCTGCAGCCCGACCGTCTCGCCCCGGCGGCGGTGGCCGACACGGGCCTGGTCACGCTGCTCCCCGGTGAGCAGGTCCGGATCCGGGTCGGCGGCTGGTCCGAGCCCACCGTCGCCGGTGCCCGCTCGGCGCTCTTCTGCGTGGAACCGGCGTGAGCGTCCCGGCCTCCCGTGTGCCCGCCTCCCGCGTCACGATCAAGGACGTCGCGGCACGAGCCGGTGTGTCCAAGGGCGCGGTGTCCATGGCCTTCAACAACAAGCCCGGTGTCTCCGAGGCCACTCGGGACCGTATCTTCCAGGCGGCCCAGGAGCTGGGCTGGGCGCCCAACGCCCGGGCCCGCGGCCTCTCCTCCGGGACCCGGGTGGACACCATCGGCCTGGCGATCTGCCGCCCGGCCCGGCTGCTCGGCCTGGAACCCTTCTACATGGAGTTCATCTCCGGGGTCGAGAGCGTGCTGGCCGAGCGGTCCTGCTCGCTGCTGCTGCACCTGGTGCGCGACCCCGACGAGGAGATCACGCTCCAGGAGAACTGGTGGCGGGCGCGGCAGGTCGGCGGCTCGATCCTGGTCGACTTCCGGCAGAACGACCCCCGGGTGCCGGCGCTGCGGGCCGTCGGACTGCCCGTGGTGGCGGTCGGCCATCCGTCCCTGACGGGCGGTTTCACCTCGGTGTGGACCGAGGACGCCGTCGCCGCCGCCGAGGCGGTCCGCTATCTGGCCGCGCTCGGCCACAAGCGCATCGCCAGGGTCGGCGGACCCGCCGGACTCGGCCACAGCGCCATCCGCACCGAGGCGTTCGCGGAGGCGGCACGCGAACTCGGGCTGACCGGCGACCTCCAGGTCACCACCGGGTACGAGGGGGAGGAGGGCGCCCGCGCCACCCGCTCGCTGCTGCTCAGGGCGGACCGGCCCACGGCGATCCTCTACGACAACGACATCATGGCGGTCGCCGGGGCCGCCGTCGCGGCCGAACTGGGGCTGTCCGTACCGCAGCAGCTTTCCCTTCTCGCGTGGGACGACTCCCAGCTGTGCCGGCTGACCCACCCCCCGCTGTCCGCGATGAGCCACGACATCCACGGCTTCGGGGCCGATGTGGCCCGGACCCTGTTCGCGGTCATCGACGGAGAGAATCCCGAGTCCCACCAGGTCCCCACGCCGTCCCTCACCCCACGCGGCTCGACGGCACCGCCGCCGGGATAGGGCTCAGGTGAGGGATGGCCCGGAGCATCATGGCCCCGGGCCACTGTCATGTCTCCCCGTCCGTACGGTCAGGGGCGGCGGGGTCCGATCGCATCGCGGACGTCACTCGTTCGCGTCCCGGAGAGTGCGCGGGATGCGTTCCGGACGGTGGCGGTCCTCGAGTGGGAGCGGACCGGTGACGTGGGTGCGGAGATGGGCGACGCGGGCGGTCATCGCGCGGTCCAGTGCCTCGGCGCCCTCACGCCGCCAGGGCGGCAGAAAGCCGCGGCCGGAAGAAGCCGCCGTTGCGCTATCCGCTCTTGCGGTTATTGCCGCCGCTGGGCGAGTTGTCCGCCGACGACGGCGAGCTGATGTGACGAGGGGTACGGCCGGCGGCGCGTCGCGAGAGAAGTCAGCGGCGCCAGGGAAGGTCGGCGGGGAACGCCGGGCGGTCCGGGCCCGTGAGACCGGTGAGGACGATCTCGCACGCTTCGCCGAAGGCGCGCGCCTGCTCGGGCGTCAGCCGGTCGAAGACGGCGGCCCGTACGGTGGCGACATGGCCGGGGGCGGCCCGCTCAAGGGTGGCCAGACCCTCGTCCGTCAGCACCGCGAGCTGGGCCCGGCCGTCGCCCGGCGCGTCCTCACGGCGCACCCAGCCCCGCTCCTCCATCCGGCTCACGGTGTAGGAGAGGCGCGTCCGGGCGATCTTCAGCTCCGCGGCGAGGTCCGTCATGCGCAGCCGCCGCTCGGGGGCCTCGGAGAGGAACACCATCACCGAGTAGTAGAGGTGACTGAGGTCGGCCTCACGGCGCAGCTGCTGGTCGAGGGCGTCCTCCAGCACCAGACTGAGGGCGCGGTACGCGCGCCAGGTGCGATGCTCCTCCGGAGTGAGCCAACGGGGTTCCATGACTGCACTCTAGTGAGCGCCGGACGCGCGTCGGCGGCGTGGGCGGCCTCGGTGGTGGACGGTCCGTCACACGGTGCCCGGCGTCTTGCGCGTCGTGACGTTCATGCGGTTCCACGTGTTGACCGTGAAGATCAACGCGATCAGCTGGGCCAGTTCCCGCTCGTCGAAGTGCCGGGCGGCCTCGTCGTAGACCTCGTCCGGCACACCGTCGGGCAGCCGGGTGACGGCCTCGGTCATTGCCAGGGCGGCCCGCTCCTTCACGGTGTACAGGCTCGACTCCTCCCAGGCGGAGAGCTGGTGGACGCGCTCCTCCGTCTCCCCGGCCTTGCGGGCGTCGGTGCTGTGGTAGCCGATGCAGTACGCGCACCGGTTGATCTGGGAGGCGCGGATCTGCACCAGCTCCAGCAGGACGGGGTCGATGCCCTCACGGGCGGCGGCGTCCAGGGCGAGGACGGCCTTGAAGACCTTGGGGGCGACGGCGGTGAAGTTCATGCGCTGAGGCACCTGAAAAGTTGTCATGCGAAGAGCGTAGGAGTGAAAAAGACCCATGCCATGGTTCATTTCAGGGGTGGAAACATGGGTCAATTCCTGCCCTTCGACGGGGCGCCGCCCCGGGTGCCCGCGGGGGCGGAGGGGCTGATGGACGGCGCCCTCAAGTCGACGAGCCCACGGGGGATCGGCCGAACGGCCGATGCGCGCGGACGTGTTCACCGGTAATCGGCCGAACGGCCGATCCCGTGGCCGCGGCACGCCGAGGACAGTTGAAGCACCGTCCCCCAGCGTCCCGGACGGACGCCGAGCGCCCTCGTACGAGAACCTGCGCCGGTCGTCGCCGTCCCCGGCGGAAGGAACACATGGTGCGTCCCTTGCAGTGTCCTGTCCCGGCGCCCGCCACCCGGCCTCCCGCTCCCCTGGTCGTGGCCGTGATCGGCGGCCACGTACCGGCGTACGAGCGGCTGCGCCGCACCGGCGACCTGGTCCTGCGGCACATACGCCCGCCGTACACCGTGGTCGGGGGCGGCGGCTGCGACGTCGTCCTGCTGTGCACCCCCGATCCGGCCCCCGACCTTCTCCGGCGGCTGGGCGAGCGGGTGCCGCCGATCCTCATGGTCTCGCCCGCCACGGGGGCGCGGCGGATCACCACCGCGTTGCGTCTCGGCGTCAAGAGCTGTCTGGTCGACGGGGACTACGACGACCGGACGCTGGCGAACGCGCTGCGCAGCACCGCCGCCGGGATCACCGTCCTGTCGCCGGCCGCCGTCAAGGCCCTCTCCGGCGACCTCGGCCGTCCACAAGCCGGCCCCGCGAGACCGGAGAGCCACGGTCTGCGGATCCGTCCGTCCCTGTCTCCACGTGAACAGCAGCTCATGGACCTGGTCGCGAGCGGCCTGACCGTGGCGGAGATCAGCAAGCGGATGACCCTCGCGGTGAAGACCGTGCGCAACTACCTCAGCGCCATCTACACCAAGCTCGGCGTCTCCAGCCGTACGGAGGCCGCGGTGCTGTGGCTCGGCGCCACCGCCCGACCCCGACGCCCTGCCGAACACGGCGCCTGACCTACGGCCGCGCCGCCGTGGCCGTCATGCGCGCGCCGTGTCCGCCCTGTCTGCCCGGTCCGCCCTGGTACGTCGATGGCGTGGCGCGTGACTGACACCGGTGGGTGCTCCGGCCGTCGGGAAGTGGGCGATCAGCCACCAGCCGTCGTCATCGGTGGGGCCGGCCGTCAGCGTGCCGCCCACCGCCTCGGCCCGTTCCCGCAGACCGATCAGGCCGTATCCGCCGTGACCGCCCGAGGGCGCGGCGCGCCGGCCCAGCGGTGCCGTGTTGTACACATCGACTCTCAACTGGCCGTCGCCGGTTCGGTGGAGGCGTACCGTCGCCTGACCGCCGGGTACGTGACGGCGGACGTTGGTCAGCGCCTCCCGGACCACGGAGTGGATCGCGGCACACACCTCGGGGCTCAACTCGCTGTACCGGGCGGCGGCGGTCACCTCCAGACGGGCCGCCGACCCGTCGCCGTGGTCGCTGAACGCGCTGACCAACTTGGTGAGCTCCGCGTGCAGTTCGCCGGAGCCCCGTACCTGGGGCTCCTCGTCGTCGGTGCGCAGCACTCTGATCAGCCGGCGCATGGAGTCCATGGTCTGCTGGCCCGCGTCCACGATGTTGTTGAGGATGGGGCCCACCTGGTGCGGCTGGCTCATATGGACCACGTGGGCGGCGTGTGCCTGCGCGAGGATGCCGGTGACGTGGTGGGCGACGAAGTCGTGGAGTTCCCGGGCCAGTTGCAGCCGCTCGGCGAGGCGGACATCGGCCACCGCCCGGGCCCGGCGCGCCTCCACCGTCCGCAGGAAGCATCCCGCTGCGATGGCCCCGCCCACGGCGAACGTCAGCAGGAAGGGGTAGGTCAGTGTGATGCCGCTGCCCTCGGTGCGCAGCGGCTCGTCGATGACCGCGGCCCCGAGCAGCACCGACAGGGACAGCGCGACGGCGGGCCGTTCGACCTTCCGGCAGGTACGGACGAGCAGGGCCAGCAGGCACGCCGTCTCCAGCAGTCCCCAGTCGGGCGGGGTCCACCCCAGCAGAGCGGCGGTGGCGGTCAGTACGGCCGAGCCGGTGCCCGCCAGTGCCGCCCGCCAGGGCGTGCTCAGTCGCCGCTCCGACCCGAACGCCAGCCACAGGGCGATCGTTCCGGTCAGCAGCGGCACCCAATCGACCGAGGCGTGCTCGTGAAAGCCGATGAGCCAGAAGTCGAGCCCCCACAACAGCCCCAGCCCCATGCACAACACCCCAAGACCCAGCCGTCTCGCACGCCCCGGTTGGGGTGTGGACGCCGTACATGACATGTTCGAAGAGTAGCCAGCGGACTGCGGTCCGGGACGGTGCTTCGTGAAATGTATGAGCACGGACACAGGGTGGGTGGGGGGAGGAAGGCCGCCGGGCCGGTCAACCGAGTCGTCTGTCCTGGTCGGTTGAGTCCGTCCCGGTCGGCTGAGTCGTCCGTCCCGGTCAACTGTCCACGCGGACGGCCCCGTTCGCCCAGGCCCATGCCGCGATCTCGACCCGGTTGCGCACCCCGAGCTTGCCGTGGATCTTGCCCAGGTGGGTCTTCACGGTGGACAGGGACAGCCGCAACGTGTCACAGATCTCCTGGTTGGTCCGGCCCACCGCGACGAGCCGGACCACCTCCAACTCGCGTGTGCTGAGCTGGGACTCGGACAAACGGGCGGTGGACGACGGCGAGAGCGCCGCCTCCTCCAGACGTCTGAACAGCCGCAGCGTCACAGCGGGGGAGACCAGCGCGTCGCCCCGGGCCGCCGCGCGCACCGCCTCGATCAGCAGTGCCGGAGTGGCGTCCTTCAGCAGGAAGCCGCAGGCCCCGTTGCGCAACGCGATGTTGACGTAGTCGTCCTGATCGAAACTGGTGATGACCACGACCTGAAGAGGACGTTCGACGCCGGGTCCGGCCAGCAGTTTGGTCACTTCGAGGCCGTTGAGCTTCGGCATACGGACATCCACGAGGCATACGTCCGGTCGCAGCGCACGTGCCAGTTCCACACAGCGGGCACCGTCGGAGGCTTCGCCGACCACTTCGATGCCGTCCTGGGCGTCGAGGATGAGCCGGAATCCGGCCCGCAGCAGATCCTGATCATCGGCGATCAGAACACGGGTCACTGTGCTGTCCACGTGGTCGATCCTTGCACGTTTGGGCCCAACTGGTTGCACCCTTGACCATCTCCGTTCGGGCCTCGAGTGCGTGCAGTACGGCCACCATGTCCTCGTCGCCGTGCCCCCGGGCCACGGTCTCGCCGAAGAGGGCGTGGCAGACGTCGAGGAGGGGGGAGGCCAGACCGGTCCTGCGGGCGGCCTCCGCGATGAGGCGGTTGTTCTTCAGGACGTCCGCGGCGCCCGCCTGAACGGTGAAGTCCCGGGCCAGCAGCTTCGGTGCCTTCATACGGGAGACGGCGCTGGCCATCGGGCCCGCGTCCAGGACGTCCCGGAGCAGGTGTCGGTCGAGCCCGTGCCGGTCGGCGAAGTGGAACGCCTCGGTCAGACCGGTGACCAGTGTGATCAGGAACAGGTTCACGGACAGCTTCATCAGCAGGGCGTCCGGTACGGGACCGCAGTCGAAGATCTCCCGGCACATGGGGGCGAGCAGGGGACGTACGGCCTTCACGGCGTCGTCGTCGCCCGCCAGCATCCCCACCAACCGCCCCTGCTCCGCCGGGACACGGGAACCGGAGACCGGCGCCTCGACGTAACCGCCGCCCGCGTCCCGGACGTCGTCCCGCAGGCCGCCCGAGTACTCCGGCGAGGTCGTGCCCATGTGGACGACGGTGCGTCCGGCGACGCGCGCGGCGAACTCCGGGGTGCCCCGCCCCAGCACCGCGTCGATGGCGGCCTCGTCGGCCAGCATGAGGATCACCGTCTCCGCCCGGCCGAAGACCTCGGCGGCGCTCCCCGCGACCTCGGCTCCGGCGGCCCGCAGGGGCTCGCAACGGGCCGGGGTGCGGTTCCAGACGACGAGCGGTGTCCCCGCGTGGGCGAGGTTGAGCGCCATGGGCTGTCCCATGACGCCGAGACCGATGAAACCGACGTACGCCACGAGGCACCACCGCTTCCGCTGACTATGACCGCGGTCATAGTAGTCGCCTCTATGACCGCGGTCATAGGGTGGACTCGGGAAAGAGCAGGAGTGGGAGGCCGGGAATGGCAGCGACTGGGGCGTCGGCACGGGGGCCGCGTGAGCGGATGGTCTTCAGCGCGGCCCAGCTCATCCGGCGCGAGGGGGTCGCCGCCACGGGGATGCGCGAGGTCGCCGCGCACGCCGAGGCGCCGCGCGGTTCGCTTCAGCACTACTTCCCCGGCGGCAAGGAGCAGCTGGTCAACGAGGCGGTGGGCTGGGCCGGCCGGTACGCGGGCAACCGGGTCGCCCGGTTCCTGGCGGCGCTGCCCGAGCCGACGCCCGGCGGGCTGTTCGCGGAGATGGTGCGCCAGTGGACCGACGAGTACGAGGCGGCCGGGTTCGCGGGCGGCTGCCCGGTCGCCGCCGCCACGGTGGACTGCGCGGAGTCCACCGTGTCCACGCGGGAGGCCGCGTCCGCCGCCTTCGCCACCTGGAACGGCGCGGTGGCCCGGGCCCTGGCGGACATGGGCGTACCGGAGGAACGGGCCGGCGCGCTCGCCACGCTCATGATCAGCGCCTTGGAGGGCGCGATCCTCATGGCCCGCGCCGAACGGGACGTCCGCGCCCTGACGACCGTGACCCGCGAACTCGGCCCCCTCCTCGACGCGGCGGTACGGAAGGACGACTGACCGCCCGCGCTAGCCGAGGGTGGTCAGGAACTTCTCCAGCCGGGCGATTCCCTCGCCGAGTTCGTCGGCCGATGCCGCGTAGGAGAGCCGTACGTGCGTGTCGGCCGTGTGCGTGCCGAAGTCCCTGCCCGGTGTGAGCGCGACATGTGCCTCCTGGAGGGCTCGTTCGCAGAACTCCCGGGAGGTGAGCCCGGTGCCGCTGACGTCGAAGTAGACGTAGAACGCGCCGTCGGGTGGCACGGGAACCGGCAGTCCGATCCGCTCCAGGCCGTCCACGACGAGCGCGCGCCGTCGGCCGAACTCGGCGCGGCGGTCCTCGCAGACCGCGAGGGATTCAGGGGTGAAGCAGGACAGGGCCGCGTGCTGGGCGGGAGCGGAGGCGCACAGGAAGTAGTTCTGGGCCAGCCGCTCCAGCGCCGGTACGAGGGGCTCGGGTACGACGCACCAGCCCAGCCGCCAGCCGGTCATGCCGAAGTACTTCGAGAAGCTGTTGATGACGACGGCGTCGGGGTCGTACGACAGGACGCCGCGCGGGGGTCGGCCCCGGTCGTCGTGGTCGCTGAGGTCGAGGTAGATCTCGTCGACGATGCGCCAGGCACCGCGCTCACGGGCGAGGTCGCAGATCGCCGCCAGTTCGTCGGCCGGTACCGAGGTGCCGGTCGGGTTCGACGGGGTGGCGATCATGATCCCGCGGGTGCTGTCCGTCCAGTACGACCGCACGGATGCCGTATCCAGCTGGAAGCGGCTCTCGGCGCCGGTCGGGACGAGGGTGACGCGGGCGCCGAAGCTCTCGGCGATCTGCCGGTTGCAGGGATACGACGGGTCGCCGATCAGCACTTCGTCCCCGGGGTCGACGAGGGCGGCGGTCGCCAGCACCAGGGCGGCCGAGGCCCCCGCGGTCACGACGACCCGGGACGCGTCGACCTCGACGTCGTGCCGCTCGGCGTAGAACCGCGCTATCGCCTGTCGCAGCGCGGGCAGCCCGAGGGCCGCGGTGTAGGTCATGGGCCGTCCGTCCATGGCCTCGCGCATCGCGGCGAGAACGGCCGGGGGCGCGCCGAAGTCCGGTTCGCCGAGGCTGAGTTTGACGACGTGATGGCCCTGGGCCTCCAGTGCCGCGGCCTGCTGGGCGAAGTCCATGGCGTGGAACGGGGCGACGGCCTGGGCGCGTTGCGAGATCTTCATACCGCTCATGATGTCGCTGTCCTCCACACTCGTCATGAAACACGTCGCCGGCGACCGCCAGGCGGTCGCCGGCTCACGGCCCCGGGCCTGCCCGCGGTGTCGCGCTTCTGCCTCGGCGCGGCGCGCGTGCGACGACTTCTTCCTGGTCCGGCGTGTACTCCTCGATCCGGCCGGGCATTCCTTCTGCCTGTCGACGCACGATGACGAGGGGGCGGACATGTCGGATACGTCTGAGGCCGGGCCGAGAAGAGCCGGCGTGCCGCGTGTGGTGTTCCGCGTTGTCATGGCCGCTCTGATCGTGTGCCTCGCGGTACGCACCTACGAGGAAACGGCCGTCGCGGTGGCACGGTCGATCGGGTCCCTGCACACCGAGGCCGCCACCGTCACGGAACTGGACGGGCACACCGAGCACGGCTCGTCCGGCGGCGGCCAGGACGGCGGCGGTACGGCGTACAGCTACACCCTCTACACGATCGAACTGCGCCTGGACGACGGCGTGAAGACCCTGGACGGCGTCACCTCGGACAGAGTGGACGAGCTGTGGGACGGCAGGCAGGTCACCGTCGGACTGTGGCACGGACGGATCGTGGAGATCGACGGACGACAGGTGTGGCCCGGGTGGAACCGCAGCGGCTGGGACCTCGCGCTGATCGCCCTCTACCCGTTGATCACGGGGTATCTGATCTCCCTGGTGGTGTCCGGCTGCGTGTACCTCATGGGCCGGAACGGCAGGGTACGGCTCAGGCCCGACGAACCGGTCGGAGCCACCTTCCCCGGCATCCTCACCGCGCTGGCCGCGACCATCGCGCTCCTCGCGCTCGGCGCGGCCGGAGCCGCCCCCTCCTGCTGGCCGCTCATCCCCTTCGGTGCCGGGCTGGCCGTCGCGCTGACGCGTCTGGGCACGATCGTCCGCCGCGCGGAACGGGCCGCCCGTACCGCGGCCTCCGAGGCCGCGCCCTCCAAGGCCTGAGCGGTCGTGTGCGCCGCCGGTCGTCGAAGCCGTGCGGAGTCACCTGGACCGCACGCCCACGAGTGCCGCGTCTCGGTCGGTCGTGGCCGGGCCGAACCAGGTGGTGAGGGCGGTTCGGAGAGCGGCGATGTCCACGGGGGCGCCGCCGGGGGCCGTCCAGGCGATGTGGCCGTCGGGGCGGATGAGGAGGGCGGCGGGGCCGGTGCCCTCGGCGGTGGTCGTGAGGTCCGGGGTGCCGTCGACCGCGGCCGTGAGGTCGGCGTCGCCGCCCGTGGCCGTGCGTGCGCGGAGGTCGAGGAGCACCGGGCGGGCGGAGTGCAGGAGTTCGAAGACGCGGGTGGGGCCGGTGGTGGTCTCCAGATCGATGCCGGGGACCCGGCGGCCGGAGAGCGGATGGGTGTCATCAACGGGATAGCGCACGTCCAGCGCGGTGATCATGCCGCCCAGGTGGCGGTTGACGTCGTCGTGGGCGATGAGGGAGCGGAGTATGTCGCGCAGCGCGTCGGTCTGTGGGCCCGGGCGGGACAGCGCCGACTGGGCCCGAGCGAATGGCCACGATCATCGACGCCGAACGCTTCCCGCTCACCGCCCGGGTGTCGGGCGACCTGCTCGGCATGGACGCCGACGCGGGCTTCGAGCACGGGCCGCGCCTCATCCTGCGCGGGCTGCGCACCGCCGGGACGGACCAGGAGCGGGCCTGACCCCGGGCGCGCCTCGTCGTCGTACGGAACTCCTACGAGGCCTGCGGCTGCGTCGCCCGGGCATGGGCTTGGTAGCCTCGGGGAGCCAGTCGTGCCACATCCGAGGCCAGGGAATCCGGTGGGAATCCGGAGCTGACGCGCAGCGGTGAGGGGGACGGGCGGGGCACGACGCCACTGGGCGGAGTCCGTGACGGCCGCAGGGCCGCCGGGGACGAGGACCGGGAAGGCGCTCCGTCCGGACGAACCCGAGTCCGAAGACCTGCTGGCACCTCCGCGCCGCGTGCGGGGAGGCCGTCCGTAGGCCAGGCTCCGCGTACGAGCCCCGACTCCGAGGCATACCTGTGCTCCGTCGCATACCCCCGCGTACTCGCCGTACCGCCGCACCCCGGCTCGCTGTCGACCGTCGCAGCTCCGCGCCCCGCTTCGCCGGCGCCCTCCGTCCCGCCACTCTGCTGCTCGCCCCCGCCCTCCTGCTCACCGCGTGCGGTGGCGGCTCCGACGGCGGTGACGTGAACGCCGCCGAGGCCACCGGATCGGCGGGCTTCCCGGTCACGATCGAGAACTGCGGGCACGAGGTCACCCTGAAGTCGGCGCCGAAGCGGGCCGTCTCGCTCAACCAGGGCACCACGGAGATCCTGCTCTCCCTGGGCCTCGCCGACCGCATGGCCGGCACCGCCACCTGGACCGACCCGGTGATGAAGGGGCTGGAGAAGGCCAACGACTCCGTGCCGCGCCTCGCCGACAACGCGCCCTCCTTCGAGAAGGTCCTCGACGCCGAACCCGACTTCGTCACCGCCTCGTTCGTCTCCACCCTCGGCCAGGGCGGCGTCGCCACGCGTGAGCAGTTCGAGGAGCTGGGCGTCCCCACGTACGTCTCGCCTTCCGACTGCGCGGCGGGCAAGGACAACGACAGCGGTGGCGACGGCTCCCGCAGCGAGCCGCTGACCCTCGACGTCGTGTACGGCGAAATCGAGGATCTGGCCCGGGCGTTCGGTGTCGAGGAGCGGGGCGAGAAGGTCGTCGCCGGGCTGAAGGAACGGGTACGCAAGGCCACCGACGGGCTGGACGCCTCCGGGGTCTCCCTCATGTACTGGTTCGCCAACTCCCAGTCGCCCTACCTCGCCGGATGCTGCGGCGCGCCCGGCGCCATCACCCGCGCGGTCGGCGCGGAGAACGCCTTCTCCGACACCCACGACGAGTGGCCCCAGATCAGCTGGGAGACCGTCGCCGACCGTGACCCCGACGTCATCGTGATCGGCGACCTCACCCGCAAGCAGCAGACCGCGGAGACCGCCGAGGCCAAGATCCGCTTCCTGGAGACCAACCCCGCCACCCGCAACCTGACCGCGGTGAGGAAGAAGCGGTACGTCCTGCTCAGCGGGCAGTCGATGAACCCGTCCATCCGCACGGTCGAGGGGATCGAGAAAGTCGCCGCCGGGCTGCGCGATCTCGGGCCGGCCAAGTGAGTGTCGAGGCCCAGTGGGCGTCAAAGCCGTGAGCCACGTGAGAACCCGTCTTCTGCTGCTGACCGGCGCAGGCCTGGCCGCGCTGCTGGCGTCGGTCGCCGTCGCCGTGACGATCGGGCCCGCCGACATCTCCACGAGCGATGTGTGGGCCTCCGTCGCCGCGCATCTCGGCTTCGGCGAGAGCGCGTTGGCGCCGCTGCGGGACGGCATCGTGTGGAACCTGCGCATGCCCCGCACCCTGCTCGCCGCGGTGTGCGGGGCCGGGCTCGCGGTCTGCGGGGCGGTGATGCAGTCCCTGCTGCGCAATCCGCTGGCCGACCCGTTCGTCCTCGGCGTCTCCTCCGGCGCCTCCACCGGCGCGGTCGCCGTGGTCGTCCTCGGGGTGGGCGGCGGTGTCGTGTCCCTGTCCGCGGGGGCGTTCCTCGGCGCTCTCTCCTCCTTCGCCCTCGTACTGCTGCTCAGCCACACCCTCGGCGGCAGCGCCGACCGGGTCGTGCTGTCCGGGGTCGCCGCCATGCAGCTGTTCTCCGCGCTCACCTCGTTCATCGTGCTGACCTCCGCCGACGCCGAGACCACCCGGGGTGTGCTGTTCTGGCTGCTCGGCTCGCTCACCGGCGCCGACTGGGGGCAAGTGCTGCTCTGCGCCGCCGTGCTGGCCGTGGTCCTCGTCGTCTGCCTCGGCCACGCCCGCACCCTGGACGCGTTCGCCTTCGGCGAGGAGGCCGCCGCCGGGCTCGGCGTCCAGGTCGCCCGCACCCGGCTGATCCTGCTGTGCGCGACCGCCCTGCTCACGGCGGCCCTGGTCAGCTGCGCCGGTGCCATCGGCTTCGTGGGGCTGGTCCTCCCGCACGCCACCCGCGCCCTCACCGGCTCCGGCCACGCCCGCCTCCTGCCGGTCACCGCGCTCGTCGGCGCCGTCTTCCTGGTGTGGGTGGACACCGCCGCCCGCACCGTCCTCGACCCCCAGGAGGTACCGGTGGGCGTGGTCACCTCCCTCATCGGCGTACCGGCGTTCGTGGCGGTGCTCCACCGGGGGCGGAGGAAGGCATGACGGGCGTACGCAAGGACGCTCCACCGCAGCCGACGGCGGTCACGACCGGCCTGCATGCCGATCGTGTCGTACGTCGTGTCGCCGGCAAGGTCATCGTCGACGGTGTCACGCTCGCCCTCCGACCCGGCGAGACGGTCGGACTGCTCGGCCCCAACGGCTCGGGCAAGTCGACGCTGTTGAGGCTGCTCGCCGGTGTCCTCGCCCCCACCGCCGGAGTCGTCACGCTGGACGGGTGCCCGCTGCCCGAGGTCGGCCGCCGCGCCACCGCCCGACGGATCGCCACGGTCGAGCAACACGCCCACACGCAGACCGAATTGACCGTCCGCGACGTCGTGGCCCTCGGCCGTGTCCCGCACCGCCGCGCCTGGACGCCCGTGTCGGCCGCCGACGCCGAGGCGGTCACCGCGGCCCTGGAACGCACCGGACTGACCGATCTGGCCGACCGGTCCTGGCACACCCTCTCCGGCGGCGAACGCCAACGCGCCCAGATCGCCCGCGCCCTCGCCCAGGAGCCCCGCGAACTCCTCCTCGACGAACCGACCAACCACCTCGACATCCAGCACCAGCTCGACCTCCTGGACCTCGTCGTGAGCCTGCCCGTCACCACGGTGATCGCCCTGCACGACCTCAACCTGGCCGCGATGTACTGCGACCGCCTGCTCGTCCTCCGGGACGGTCACGCCGTCGCCGAGGGCACCCCGGCCGACGTCCTGACCCCGCCCCTGATCAAAGAGGTCTACGGCGTCCACGCCGAGGTCACGACCGAGGACAACCACCCGGTGATCCGCTTCCTGCGCCGAAGCCGGTAGCCGGTAGCCGGCGCAGGCGACCGAAGCCGCTGGTCGTCCGGGCGCTCAGGAGGGGGTGGGCGTGGTGGGAACCGCCGCCGGGCCGCCGGTCCGGCCGGGGGGCGACGACGCCGCGTCGGAGGTGCTCGGCGCCCCCGTCGTGGCCGCTGAGGCGGAGACCGAGGGGTGCTCGGCGGGGCCGGTGGTCGGGGACGAGGGGGACCCCGGCGTGGTCGGTGTGGGGGCCGGGGGTCGCTCGGCGGGGGCGGAGGGGACGGGCGACGCCGATGCCGAGGGGACGGGCGACGCCGGAGTCGAGGGGGCGGGGGAGACAGGGCCCGTGGGGGACGGCACACCCGGGGACGCGGGAGGCGTGGAGGTCCTGTTCGCCGAGAAGTACACCGGCAGCGCGACGAGGGCGGCCACGGCGCACGCGGTGGCGGCTCCGGCCGCGGCGCGCAGCAACCGGCGGCGGGACGCGGTGCGGCGGATCGCCTCGTAGCGGCCGGGGGGCGGGCCGAGATGGTCGGCGGGGGGCCGGAGGAGCACCGCCAGGGGGTCGTCGGCCTCGAACTCCGGGCCGTCGTCAGGGCGTGTGATCAAGGCTTCTCCTCAGATGGGCGCGGAGCAGTTCGCGGGCCGCGTGAAGGTCGGCCTTGACGGTTCCTTCCTTGCGTCCGGTCAGTACGGACACCTCCCGGATCGGCATGTCAGCGTAGTAGTGCAGCAGGATCGGGACGCGCAGCCGTTCCGGCAGCGACTGCACGAGCAGTCGCACCGAGGGGTCGGCCTGCTGGGTCCGGCCGTCCGGCGCGGCGACCGTGGCCTCGGCGGTGGCACGGTGCATCGCCTTGCGCTCGCGCTCCAGCTTGCGCCAGTGGTCCCGTACGAGGTTCGCCGCGGTGACGTACAGGAAGCCGTGCGGCTCCGCCACGGCCGTCCAGCGGGCCCAGAGCCGGGTGAACGCCTCCGACGCGATCTCGTGGGCCGTCTCGTCGTCGTCGACCAGACGGCGGCACCAGCCGGCCAGGCGCGGATAGAGGGCGGCGAACAACTCGGACGCGGCCTTCTCACGGGACCGTTTCAACGCTCTCCATGGTCGTGCTGTCGTAGGGCGGCCTGTCAGATGCCGCGGGGCGGTCAGGGGTTCGGTCACGGGCTCGTCGAGGTGAGCGTGGCGAAGACGATCACGTTGTCGCGGTACTCGTCACCGCTGCGCGGACCGCCGCAGGTGATGAGCCGCAACTCCGGGCGGTCCACGTCCCCGTAGACCGCGTCCGCCGGGAAGTCGGCCTTGGCGACGGTCCGTACGTGGTCGACGGTGAACACCGCGGTCGTACCGTTCTCCAGGCGCGCCATGATCCGCTCACCCCGGCGCAGCTCCGCGAGACGGCGGAAGACCCCGTCCCCGTAGACGCCGACCGTGACATGACCGAGGATCACCGACGGGCCGGTCCGGCCCGGCGTCGGCGAGTGCTCGTACCAGCCCGCCCGGTCGTGCGCCGTGACCGGAGGCACCTCCACGGTGCCGTCCGGGGCCAACCCCAGCCGGATGACCGGGGTGTCGACGTCGATGGCCGGGATCCGCAACCCGACCGGCACCGAGCGCCCCAGCGGGCGCACGGCGTCGGCGGAGGAGCGCGGCGGCGGGGACGTGAGCGTGGCGGCCCCGGTCGCGCCCTCGGTGTCGGGCGAGGGCCTGGACCGGTCGTCCCGGCCGCCGCCGCAGCCCGCGAGCAGCGAAGCCGCCCCGGCCGCGACGAAGGCGCGCCTGGAGAGCGATGTCATGCCTCGTTCGCCCGCCGACGACGTACGACGAAGACCGTGGCGCCACCCATGAGCAGCGCGGCGGCGCCCGCTCCGGCGACCACACCACCGGTTCCCGACTCCTCCGACGCCGGTGCCGTGCCCGTGTCGGGAGCGCCGCTGGGGACGACGGAGACCTGGCTCGGCACCGGGGACGCGTCGCCGCCGGCCGGGGCCTCGCTCGGCACTGCGGAGGGGTCCTGCGTCGGCGCGGCGGACGCGTCCTCGGCGGGCGCGGGGGTGGACGGGACCGGGCTCGGCGACGTGCCGGCCGACGCGACCGTGGGAACGGGGCTCGCCCCGTCGGCGAACGCGGGCAGCGCGCCCGCCGGCACGGCGGTGCAGGCGAGTGCCGTCGCAGTGAGGACAGTTCGGCGCATGAAGTCGCTCTCTCTCGTCGGGCCGCCCGCCCGGATCCCCGGACGGGCGGCGTTACGGATCGGTCGGAGAGACGAGGCAGCCAGGGGGCCAGTTGTAAAGAGATGGCAAAGCCGTTGGGGTGTGTTGGGGAGTGGGGGGGGCGGCGTACGCGTCGTCCGCCGCTCACACGAAGAACAGCAGCTCCACGGCGACCACCACGTCCACCACCGCGCACCACTCGGCGAAGGTGGGGGCGACGATGCCCTTGAGCCGGCGTATCCGCAGATGGGCGAAGTCCCAGACACCGTGGCAGAACCAGCCGGCGGCCACGACATAGCGGCCCAGGTCCGGGTCCACGAGCAGCCCTGTCACCGCGAGCGCGCAGAACACCATGGCACTCGCGGCCTGGATCCCGAAGACCGTCCGCCCGTGCGGAGTGCCGCGGAACGCACCCCACAGCAGCACGGCAAGCGAGACCGCCACCATGACGCCCGCCGGCGACACGACGTCCCACAGCTGGAGGGCGAACGCGAACACGACCCCCGCCACGAGCACCGGCCAGGTCACCCCGGACCGCCCGGCCTGGTGGATGACCACGTACAGCAGCGGGAGCAGGGGCAGGAACTCGCCGTACCCGTCGACGGTGTCGGCCAGTTCGCCCGCCGTGCCCAGGACCAGGCCCGGGACCGTCAGCGCGAGACCGAGCACCGTGGGCCAGCGGCGCAGCAACGCCCTGACCGGGCGCCGCTCTTCGGAGGTGCCGCGAGAGGTGCCGTCGGAGGTGTTTCCGGGCGTCGTGGCGGACATGGCGGATCTCCTGAGGTGTGAGGTTCGGTGACATCGAGATACCGAGGCGGGGTATCTCCCACGCCCCTCAGCCTGCTCGGGGAGAAGAGCCGTCAGTAGTGCCGTATCCGCACGTCCCCGTGTGGGGGTGTCACGTTCGCGGGTGACATCTGTCATACGGCTGCGACAATGGCCGCGTGGGGGACGGGGCGGGCGAGCGCGGGGCGGGGCTGACGAGCTTCCGCCGTTTCACCTGGTGGACGGTGCCGGGGACCACGGTCGGCCTGCTGGTGGTGTTCTTCGGCGAGTGGATCCTGGACACGGACGTGCCCGCCTGGGCGCGGATCCCGACCGCCGTGGCCCTCGCGGTGGACACCGTGGCGAGCGCGGTGCTGCTCGGCGGCCGGCTGACGCTGCCGGCGGCGGCCGACGACACCCGCTCCCCGCGCCCGCCGAGGCGTTGGCTGATCGCGGCGGTCGCCGCCACGGCCGTACTGGCGGTGCTGCCGCTGGTCCGGCGCAACTACGGGCTGTGGGCGGTCGCGCCCGCCGTCACGGTGGCGATCTGCGCGACCTTCCTCGGGCCGCGCCACCGCACATCGCTGATCACCGGCGCGGTCCTCCTCGCCCTGCTGCCGGGCGCCGCCGTCAGTCTGGCCGCCGCGGACGGGGAGTTGGCGTACGCCGCGCTCTTCCCGGCCGGGCTGGTCGCCTTCACCGCGTGGATGGTGCTCGGCCCGCTGTGGGCCTGGAACCTCGCCGGCCGCCTCGACCGGGCCCGGCGGCTGGAGGCCGAGCTGGCCGTCAAGGACGAACGGCTCCGGTTCGCCGCCGACCTGCACGACATCCAGGGGCACCACCTCCAAGTCATCGCGCTGAAGAGCGAGTTGGCGGAACGGCTGGTCGAGCGGGACCCGGCGCGGGCCGCCGCCGAGATGCGGGAGGTACGACAGCTGGCCGCGGACGCCCTCCGGGACACCCGGGCCGTGGTGCGGGGCTACCGCCGTACGACACTCGACGACGAGATCGCCAACGCCACCAAGGTGCTGGCCGCGGCCGGCATCGACGCCCGTACGGCCTTCGACCCCGGTGCCGTCACCGCCATGACCGACTCCGCCCGCCATCTGCTGGGCCTGGTCGTACGGGAGGCCATCACCAACGCCCTCCGCCACAGCCGGGCCCGATGCGCCGAACTCGACTACCGGGTCATCGACGGCCGCGCCCGACTGCGGGTGAGCAACGACGGCGCGGAGGAGCGTCCGGGTGGCGGGGACGGCCCGGAGGAGGGCGGTACCACGGGGATCGGGCGCACGGGGGACGACGGCACGGGCCTGACCGCCCTCGGCGAGCGACTGCGGGCCGCCGACGGTGAGTTGACGTGGCACCGCGACGGCGACCGCTTCGTGGTGACGGCCTGGCTGCCGCTGGGACCCACGGCCCCGAAGAGCGCGCAACCGGTCAGCCGGGCGAACGGAGTGGTGCGATGATCCGGCTTCTCATCGCCGACGACGAGGACCTTCTCAGGAGCGCGCTGGCCGCCCTGCTCGCGCTGGAGGACGACCTCACGGTGGTCGCGGAGGCGTCCACCTCCACCGACGCGGTGCGGCTCGCCCGTGAACACCGTCCCGACATCGCCGTACTCGACCTGGAGATGCCACCCACCGACGGGCTGCGCGCCGCCGAGGAGATCGGGGCCGAACTGCCCACCCGGACCGTCCTGGTCACCCGGCACGCCCGCCCGGCGGTGCTGCGCCGGGCGCTGGCCGCCGGAGTACGCGGCTTCGTGCCCAAGACGACCCCCGCCGCCCGTCTGGCGGAGATCATCCGCGACATCGCCGCCGGACGCCGTTACGTCGACCCCGACATCGCCGCGTCCGCGCTGACCGAGGACGACTGCCCGCTCAGCGAGCGCGAACTCCAGGTCCTGCGCGCCGCCCGCACCGGGGCCTCGGTCGCCGAGATCGCCTCCGAGGTCCACCTGGCCCAGGGCACCGTCCGCAACTACCTCTCCGCCGCGATGTCCAAGCTGGACGCCCCCACCCGCCACGCGGCGGCGCACCACGCATGGCAGCAGGGCTGGATCTGAACCCCGTTCGAAGGCCGTGAGCCGAGAAGGCCCGAGCCGAGGCCCGTGTCAGCGGCGCAGTGGACGCCGGCGCACCGGATGTCGGCTCAGTACACGTCCCGCACGTACCGCTTCTCGCTCGCCAGCTGCTTCACATACGCGGCGGCCTCG
This sequence comes from Streptomyces ipomoeae 91-03, assembly GCF_000317595.1. Classification (GTDB taxonomy): domain Bacteria; phylum Actinomycetota; class Actinomycetes; order Streptomycetales; family Streptomycetaceae; genus Streptomyces; species Streptomyces ipomoeae. The sequence continues at coordinate 115,862 of NZ_AEJC01000397.1, forward strand.
CCCTCGCTCAGCCCGCCGTGGGCGGCGGCGATGTCCCGCAGGGCCTGGTCGACGTCCTTCGCCATGCGGGCCGCGTCGCCGCAGACGTAGAAGCGGGCGCCGTCCTGGAGCCAGTGCCACAGCTCGGGGCCGTGCTCGCGCATCCGGTCCTGGACGTAGACCTTGGCGCGCTGGTCGCGGGAGAAGGCGGTGTCCAGCCGGCTGAGCACGCCCGCCCGCTGGAGTTCCGTCAGCTCCTCCTCGTAGTAGAAGTCCGTGGCCCGGTGCTGTTCGCCGAAGAACAGCCAGTTGGGTCCCCGGTGGCCGAGGGCCTGCCGCTCCTGGAGGAAGCCGATGAAGGGGGCGACACCGGTGCCGGGACCGACCATGACCATCGGCGTCGCGGGGTCCGACGGCGGCCGGAAGTGCGGTGAGCGCTGCACGAACACCGGCACCTCCATGTCCTGTTCGCCGTCCGCGAGGAAGGGCGAGCAGACGCCGCCGCGCGGGCGTCCATGCATGTTCTCGTACCGCACGACGGAGACGGTCAGCGAGATGTGATGCGGATCGACGAGCGGGCTCGACGAGATGGAGTACAGCCGGGGCTGGAGCCGCTTGAACACTCCGGTCCACTCCTGAGCGGAGGCCCGCACGGCGAACTGGGCCACCACGTCCACGGCCTGCCGCCCCCACGACCACTGCGCCAGCCCGTCCTTGTTGTCCGGGCGCATCAGCCTCTTCAACTCCCGGTTGTCCCGCGTCCGCTCGCAGACGAAGCGGAGCAGGTCCGGGGTGATCCGAGTGATGTCGAAGTGCCGGTGCAACGCCTCGGCGAAGGGCAGCTCACCGACTCCGCCGATCTCCACGGGAGTCGAGCCGTCCAGCCCCGTCACCGCCAGCCACTCCGTCACCAGGTCCAGGGAGTTGACCGGCCGCACACCGAGCGCGTCGCCCGCCTCGTACGACAGCCCCGTCCCACTGGTGTCGAAGGTGAACCGGCGTACTTCCTTCCCCGCCCCGGGCAGACTGAGCAGCCGGTTCCCGACGAGCCGGGCACCGACGGACGCGGACTTGACGGAACGGGAAGCGGGGGCGGGCGCCGCGGCCGGGGCCGGCGCGGTCTGGACCGTGGCCTCGGCCCCCGCGGCCGTACCCGTCGCGTTCTTGCCCAGCGCGGTGAGGACCTGGTCGAGCCAGGCGTCGGCCGACGGCTCGTAGTCCGGCTCGCAGTCCGTACGCGGGGCCAGGCGCACCGCGCCCAGCTCGTCGAGGCGTGCGTCCAGTCGGCGGCCGTGCCCGCAGAAGTCGTCGTAGGAGGAGTCGCCGAAGGCCAGCACGGCATAGCGGACGCCGTCCAACCGGGGGGCCTCCCGGTGGGCGAGAGCCTCCCAGAAACCGGCGCCGTTGTCGGGGGCGTCGCCGTCGCCGAACGTACTGGTGATGAGCAGCAGATCGGCCCCACGCGGCAGTTGACTGGGATCCGTCTCGTCCATCCCGACCAGGGTCGCCCGGTGCCCGGCGGCCCCCAGATGCTCGGCGGCAGCCGCCGCGAACTCCTCCGCGGTCCCCGTCTGAGAGGCCCACAACACGACGACCTCACGCCGGGCAGGCTCGACGACGGCCGGAGCCGCGGCCGGCGCCGCCGACCGCGAGTACATCCCGGCGAGCACCCCGTTCACCCACAACGCGTGCTCAGCGCTGAACGGAGCGTCCACCGGCAACACGGGCACCCCGGCCACCCCGGACCCGAGCCCCGCGAGGAAACCGGTGAGGTACTGCCGCTCCTGAGCGGAGAGCACGGGCGGCGGAGCGGAGGCCAGCCCAAGGGCGGACATCGCGGCACCGGGCGAAGCGATCCCGGTACCGTTCGCGGGCCCGACCGCGCTGGGCACGACCACCGACCCACCGGGTGTGGCCGAGGCACCGCCGGCCCGCACCACCTCAGCCCGTCGTCGGGGTCCCCCCGCTCGGGCGGAGCCGAGCGTGGGGGAGTTGCAGGACGAGGCCGTCAGACCGAATCGGGGGTCCGGGGGCGCGGCCCCCAGGGGCGGGGTCGAAGGGGCGGCAGCCCCCGGGGAAGGGACGGGCAGGGGCGGCGGGGGCGAGGAAACCCGGGTGACCCCCACCGCACACACCTTCAACTCCGGCTGGAACGACAACGGATCCACCGCGTCGCTCGTCACCGCGTTGATGCTCAGATACTCCCCGAACAGATCGTTCCAGTGGAACGGCGCGAACAGACACCCCGGCCGCACCCGATCCGTCACCACGGCGGGCAACACGGCCCGCCCCCGCCGCGACGCGACCTCGACGGAGTCCCCCTCACCGATCCCCAGCCGCTCGGCGTCCTCCGGATGCACCTCCACGAACGGCCCCGGATTCAGTTTGTTGAGCCTGGCCACCCGCCCCGTCTTCGTCAGCGTGTGCCACTGGTGCTGGAGCCGCCCGGTGTTGAGGACGAACGGATAGTCGTCGTCCGGCATCTCGGCGGGCGCCATGTGCGGCCGCGCGTGGAACACGGCCCGCCCACTCGCCGTGGGGAAGACCGGCGCACCGCTCTCCACGTACCGGATCGGATTACGGTCCGACCCGTCCTCCCGCGCCGCCGGCCACTGCACACTCGTCGACCGCAGCCGCTCGTACGTGATCCCGCGCAGATCCCATCCGGTCTTCGGGTTCCACGCCCGCTTGATCTCCTCGAAGATCTCCTCGGCGCTGTCGTACGAGAAGCCCTTCTCGAACCCCATCTCACGGGCGACGGCGGCGATGATCCGCCAGTCGGCCATGGCCTCGCCGGGCGGGTCGGCGACGGGCGCGGCGAGCGTGAGGTTCCGCTCGCTGTTGATGAGGACGCCCTCGGACTCGGTCCACAGCGCACCCGGCAGCACCACATCGGCGTACGCGTTGGTCTCGGTGTCGACGAAGACGTCCTGCGCGACGACGAACTCGGCGGCCTCCAGCCCCTCGATCACGGTCTTCCGGTTGGCGACCGAGGCGACCGGATTGGTGCAGATGATCCAGCAGGCCTTGATCTCGCCGTCGGCCATCTTCTGGAACATCTCGACGGTGCCCTTGCCGACCCCGTCCTTGCGCAGCGTCTCCGGCGCCAGCCCCCACAGCTCCTCGACGAACGCCCGCTCCTCGTCCACGAGCACGGACCGCTGCCCGGGCAGCCCCGGCCCCATGTACCCCATCTCGCGCCCGCCCATGGCGTTGGGCTGCCCGGTGAGCGAGAACGGCCCGCTGCCCGGGCGGCAGATGGCCCCGGTGGCGAGGTGCAGATTGACGAGGGCGTTGGTGTTCCAGGTGCCGTGCGTGGACTGGTTGAGCCCCATGGTCCAGCAGCTGGTCCACTCGGCGGCCTCCCCGATGAGCCGCGCGGCCTGCCGAATGTCGTCCTCGGCGAGACCGGTGATCCCGGCGACGACGTCCGGCGGGTACTCGGCGAGGAAGTCGGGCATCGCCTCCCAGCCCTCGGTGTACGCGGCGATGAAGTCGGGGTCGGTGTGCCCGTCGACGTGCAGCAGATGCAGCAGCCCGTTGAGCAGGGCCAGATCCGTGCCCGGCCGTATCTGCAGGAACAGATCGGCCTTCTCGGCCGTCGCCGTCCGGCGCGGATCGACGACGATCAGCTTGGCGCCCGCCTTGACCCGGTCCATCATCCGCAGGAACAGGATCGGGTGGCAGTCGGCCATGTTCGAGCCGATGACGAGGAAGACGTCCGCCTTGTCGAGATCCTCGTACGAGCCGGGCGGTCCGTCGGCGCCCAGCGAGAGCTTGTAGCCGGTGCCGGCGCTCGCCATGCACAGCCGGGAATTCGACTCGATCTGGTTGGTGCGGATGAACCCCTTGGCGAGTTTGTTCGTCAGATACTGCGCTTCGAGGCTCATCTGGCCGGAGACATAGAAGGCGAACGCGTCGGGCCCGTGCTCGTCGATGATCGCGCGCAGCCGCCGTGCCGTCTCGGCGATCGCGTCGGCGACGGGTGTGGGGACCGGCTCGTCGCCGCGGTCGTCCCGGACGAGGGCCGTGGTGAGCCGGCCGGGCGCCGCCAGCATGTCGGCCGTGGTCGCCCCCTTGGTGCACAGACGGCCGAAGTTCGCCGGGTGAGACTTGTCACCGGACGCTTTGAGGACCGTACGCCGTCCATCGGGACCCATCCCGATGTCCAGGAGCATCCCGCAGCCGACTCCACAGTACGAGCACACGGTCCGCACCTGGGAGGTCGTGCTCTGCGGGCCCTGTGCGGCCACGTGCGGCCCCCTTCTGTCGGCGGTCTGGTCGAGTACCCCGTTGGATACCCTTCGGCAGGCTCGATCGTACGAATTGCCCGTTACGCCGATGTCACATGACCTGATCATGAGGAGTTACACCCACCACACACCACCCTCCACGGGGTTGTGAGGGCGGGATCCGGCCGTTGTTGCGGGCGGGGCTGTCGCGGTCCGTGTCGCTGTTGGGCCGAACGGGTGACCATGCGTAAGAATTGGTCGATGCAGTCAGTGAGTGCGAGCCATGGGGGAGGCCGGTGAACAGGGTGAACAGCCACGATGTCACCGACGAACAGTGGGAGGGGCTCGCTCAGGTCGTGCCGCTACGGGGCCGGGACGCCTGGCCGTCCGCGGTGGACCACCGGTCCATACCGGAGGCGGAGACCGAGGCCAGGCGCCGTTTCGTGGTCCTTCGCGTCAATGTCTTCGCGGACGCCCGCGAGGTCGCCGAGACCCTGATGGCCGGCATCCCCGTCCTCCTCGACCTCTCCGGCGCGGAGACCGACGTCGCCAAGCGCGTCCTCGACTTCAGCACGGGCGTCGTCTTCGGCCTCGCAAGCGGAATGCATCGCGTCGACCGGAACGTGTTCCTGCTCACGCCACCGGGGACCGAGGTGCGGGGGCTGATGGAAGGGGCCGGGATTCCGGGCGTGTGAGGCCGGGCTCGGGGAGTCCGGAATGGGCCCCTGCCCGGGACTCGGGGTGTGAGGGGCTGCCCGGGGCGCTCCCCGGACCCGGTCGGGGCGCTCCCTCGATCGTAGGAAGATCCGCTCGGCGGAACGGTTTGCCTGTCGAGCGGGCCCCTAGTGTCCGCATATGACCGTGTCATCCCTGTCGCCGTCACCGTCCGCGCCGTCACTGTCCGCGCCGTCACCGTCGACGCCGTCGTCTCTGCCGCAGTCCCCCTCTTCCCCCTCTCCGCTGCCGCCGGTGCCCGGCGTCGGCGGGGAGACGGGGCAGGACCGGCCCGGTGTGGTCGAGCTGCGGCTCTCCGCCTTCGCGGGGCATCGCGGTGCCTGCTTCCCGCTGGGGCCGCTGACCCTGTTCGCCGGGCGCAGCGGCAGCGGCAAGTCGACGGCGCTGCGGGCGTACGAGGCGCTGGCGCGGCTCGGTGGCGGCGCCCACCTCACCGAGGCGTTCCCGGATCCCGGAAGCTGTGTGCCGGAACGGGCGCGCCCCGACGCCCAGCGGCGGCGAGGCTTCCGCATCGGCTGCACGACGGACGGTCCCGAAGGGCCGGTGCGGCTCGACGTCGCCGTACAGGCCGAGCCCGAACTCCGCATCGTGGGCGAGCGGTTGACGGCGGGCGGGGTGACCCTGCTCCAGACGGCGCTGGTGGACCCGAGTCGTCCGGTGGTCCAGGCCGCCTGGCACACGGCGGGCGCGACCCCGGTCACGCGCGGCCCGCTCCCCGACGACGTGCTCGGCACGGCTCTGCTCCCGCTGCGCGTCGCGGGCAAGACCGACGGCCAGCGGCGGGTGCTCGCCGCCGCCGAGCAGACGGTGGTCGCCCTGCGCTCGGTCTTCGCCTGCGACCCCCGCCCCACCCGTATGCGCGGGGCCGTACCGCTCGGCTCCGGGCGACTGCTGCCGGGCTGCGACAACCTCGCCGACGTCCTGTGGCGTACGCGTACGGAGTGCGGCCGGCGTCACGCTCAGCTGGTCGCGGCGGTCCGGGACGGGTGCGTGGGCTCGGTCGCGGACCTGCTGGCCGAACCGTTGGCGGACGGCGTGGTACGGGCGGTCCTGGACCGGGGTGACGGAATCCGTACGGCCCTGGGGCTGCTCGGCGACGGGGAGTTGAGGTATCTCGCGCTGGCCCTGGTGCTGTTCACCGGGCCCGGGGTGCTGGAGGTCGACCCGGTCGCGGAGGTGCCGGCGGCGCTGCAGACCCTCACGGTCCTCGCCGACGGCTTCGACCGCTCCCTCGACCCGCGCCAGACCACCGAACTCGTGCGCCTGGCGGCCCGTATGTGCGAGCGCGGGCACATCCGCCTGGTGGGCGCGGTGAGCGACGCGTCCAGGGCCGCCGGGGTGGCGGGGGTGACGGTGGTAGACCTGGACCGTGAAAGATCCTGAATCCACCGAGGACCCGTCCGAAGGGCGGTCCGGGGCGCGACCCGAAGAACCGTCCGAAGAACCGTCCGGGGCGCTGGACGTGCCGACCCTCCAGCGGCGGCTCGCCGACTTCGCCGCCGCCCGCGACTGGCAGCCGTACCACACCCCCAAGAACCTCGTCTCCGCCCTGAGCGTCGAGGCCTCCGAACTGGTCGAGATCTTCCAGTGGCTGACGCCGGAGGAGTCGGCCCGGGTGATGTCCGACCCCGACACCGCCCACCGGGTCACGGACGAAGTCGCCGACGTACTCGCCTACTTGCTCCAGCTGTGCGAGGTGCTCGGCATCGATCCGCTGGCGGCACTGGACGCGAAGATCGACCGCAACGAGCGGAGGTTCCCGGCGCCGGGAGCGCGGTGACCATGAGGACACCAGTCCGCTTGTCACTCTCCGGAGTTGAAAAGTCGTCCACACGCGCTTTGTTATCCACAGATTTCAGGCTTCCACTGGCTTTCTGTCTCATCGGCCCTCACTGTGGGTAATGAATAGACAGGAGTTCGGGCGGACGTGTGAGAGCGCGTCGGGACAGTCGGGAGCAGCGCATGGATGCGGTGCGGCTCATCTTGGCGAGCAGACGTGCTCTGGCGGGCAGCGTCGAGGGACCACGGATCATGGGCGAGGCATGGCAGGCGTATGCCCTGGCCCAGGCGATCGGCAGCCGGCTGGCCGTCTCCGGCCCACCCGAACTGCGCGGTGAGGCACTGGGGTTGACCGAGCTGGCCGGCAGCGGCTGCGGCATACTCGGCGCCCCGCCCCTCGCCGCGGGCGACTTACGCGCCGCCCAGCTCACCGAGTTGGGCGACCCCCACGACTCCCTGGTCCGCCTCGGCGGCCTCCTGGGTGAGGTCGGCATAGCCCTGGTCGCCCTGGCCAGCGCAGCCGACGACGAGGCCACGTACTGGCAGTGCATGGAAGCGATCGATGCCGCGGACGAGGCCCGCGACCGGGTACTGGAGATGCTGCGACGCCTGGCCGTCAGGGACAAGGTTCTGTCGGAACGGGATGCGACGGCGTGAGGGTGGGGAGAGCTGCCGGGCGCCCGATAGCTCGGGGGTGTGGGTCTGTCGGCGGGTGCGGGTCGGGTGTGGCTTGTCGCGCAGTTCCCCGCGCCCCTGAAAGCGGGGCGCAGCCCCTCGCGACGGACCGGTGCCGAACACGACGAACGCCCGGCCGAAAAGGTGACCGGGCGTCAGGTTCATGGCGTGGGGAAGGTCAGCCTCCGGCTTCCTCCGCGTTCGCGGCCCGAGGGGCCGAGAGATCCGCGTCGAGCTGGGACAGGTCCGCGTTCAGGGCAGCCATCAACTCCTCCATCTGCTGGAGCAGACCCTTGGGCTGCGCAGGCACGGCGGCCTGCTCCGGCACGGCTTCCTGGGACATGTGACGGCCTCCTCGGCCCTCGCCCCCGAGGGGGCACGTGTGCAAGCGCCCCGGCAGCAGCCGCCGGCGACGGGTGCCGGGCGGTCCGGCTCCTCCCGAGCAACGATCTTCGTCCCCGCCGGTCACTGCCCAACGCCCGTACCGCACACCGGATTGGCGGATTTTCACCCGACCGGGGATCGAGGGCACGCGCGGGACCGGTGGGGTTGACCGGAGGGCGGGCGTGCAGGATGGAGGGCATGGATCTTCGCATCTTCACCGAGCCCCAGCAAGGGGCGACCTACGACACTCTGCTCACCGTCGCCAAGGCCACCGAGGACCTGGGCTTCGACGCCTTCTTCCGCTCCGACCACTATCTCCGCATGGGTTCGGTCGACGGCCTGCCCGGCCCCACCGACGCCTGGATCACCCTCGCCGGACTCGCCCGTGAGACCAAGCGCATCCGCCTCGGCACCCTGATGACCGCGGGAACCTTCCGCCTGCCCGGTGTGCTCGCCATCCAGGTCGCGCAGGTCGACCAGATGTCCGGCGGCCGGGTCGAACTCGGCCTGGGCGCGGGCTGGTTCGAGGAGGAGCACAAGGCCTACGGCATTCCGTTCCCCAAGGAGAAGTTCGCGCGGCTGGAGGAGCAGCTGGCCATCGTCACCGGCCTGTGGGCCACCGAGGTCGGCGAGACCTTCTCGTACGAGGGCACCCACTACCAGCTGACCGACTCGCCCGCGCTGCCCAAGCCCGCGCAGGCCAAGGTGCCGGTCCTCATAGGCGGCCACGGCACGAGCCGCACCCCGCGGCTCGCCGGGCAGTACGCCGACGAGTTCAACATGCCGTTCGCCTCGTTCGAGGACAGCGAGCGCCAGTTCGCCCGGGTGCGCGAGGCCGCCGAGGAGGCCGGCCGCAAGGCCGACGACCTGGTGTACTCCAACGCCCTGGTCGTCTGCGTGGGCAGGGACGACGCCGAGGTCGCCCGCCGCGCCGCCGCCATCGGCCGCCAGGTCGACGAACTCAAGACCAACGGCCTCGCCGGCTCGCCCGCCGAGGTGGTCGACAAGATCGCCGGCTACCAGGCCATCGGCTCCCAGCGCCTCTACCTCCAGATCCTCGACCTCGACGACCTGGACCACCTGGAGCTCATCTCGTCCCAGGTGCAGTCGCAGCTGTCGTAGCGAAGGACGCCGAGACCCGCGCCCTGCGCCCCGCGAGGGGCGCGGGGCCGTGTCGATGTGCGGCTCCGCCGCATGGGCGCGAGCAATCCCGCACGACCCGCGCTCGCCGCCCAGCCCGTGCCTCTACGGCGGCCGGCGCGGTGGCCCACCGGCCGGGAAGGAGTGGCGGCGCTCGGAAAATGCCTGAGTGCGCCCTGAAACTTGGCTGTACGTTGGGCACCCATCACAGACACCCCATACGAGGCAACCCCACCGTGTTCCTGACGATCAGTACCACCGGTACCCCAGAGCGCCCCGCGACCGACCTCGGGTTCCTGCTGCACAAGCATCCCGAGAAATCGCAGGCGTTCTCCACCTCCTACGGCACGGCGCACGTCCTCTACCCGGAGGCGGGCGTCGAGCGGTGCACGGCCGCGCTGCTGCTGGAGGTGGACGCGGTGGCGCTGGTCCGGCAGGGCAAGGGCAAGGGGCGCGGCGGGGCCCCCGACGCGGCGCTCGCGCAGTACGTCAACGACCGCCCGTACGCGGCCTCCTCCCTCCTCGCCGTCGCGCTGAGCAGCGTCTTCTCCAGCGCCATGAACGGCCGCTGCAACGCCAGGCCCGACGCCCCGGCCCAGACCCGCCCGCTGCGTGTCGAGATACCGGCGCTGCCCGCCCGCGGCGGCCCGGACCTGGTCGTCAAGCTCTTCGAGCCGCTCGGCTGGACGGTCACCGCCGAGGCGGTGCCGCTGGACACCCAGTTCCCGGAGTGGGGCGACTCCCGTTACGTACGCCTGGTCCTGGAGTCGGAGTCGCTGACCCTGGCCGAGGCGCTGCGCCACCTCTACGTACTGCTGCCGGTCCTCGACGACGCCAAGCACTACTGGGTGGCGCCCGACGAGGTCGACAAGCTGCTGCGGGTCGGCGAGGGCTGGCTCCCGGACCACCCGGAGCAGAAGCTGATCACCAGCCGCTATCTCTCCCGCCGCTGGTCACTGACCCGGCAGGCCATGGAGCGCCTGGAACTCGTACGGCTGGCCGAGGCCGACGACAGCGAGGTCGAGGAGATCGACAACGCGGTGCAGGACCCCGAGGACACCGCTGAGACCGGGGGCGAGGCCGAGAAGGAGCAGGAGGCGGAGGCCGGGACCGGCGCCGGGACCGGGGCCGTGACCGAGGCCGCGTCCGAGGAGAAGCCGACCCCGCTCGCCGTGCTGCGCCGGGACGCGATCATCGCCGCGCTGAAGGCGTCCGGCGCCGCCCGTGTCCTCGACCTCGGCTGCGGACAGGGCCAGTTGGTGCAGGCACTGCTCAAGGACGCCCGGTTCACCGAGATCGTCGGCACCGATGTGTCCATGCGCGCGCTCACCATCGCCTCCCGCCGCCTCAAGCTGGACCGCATGGGCGAGCGGCAGGCCTCCCGCGTCCAGCTCTTCCAGAGCTCGCTCGCGTACACCGACAACCGTCTCAAGGGCTACGACGCCGCCGTGCTCTCCGAGGTCATCGAACACCTCGACCTGCCCCGGCTGCCCGCCCTGGAGTACGCGGTGTTCGGCTCGGCCCGCCCGAGGACCGTCCTCGTGACGACCCCGAACGTCGAGTACAACGTCCGCTGGGAGACCCTCCCCGCCGGCCACGTCCGCCACGGCGACCACCGCTTCGAGTGGACCCGGGAGGAGTTCCGCGCCTGGGCGGGCACGGTGGCCGAACGGCACGGCTACGAGGTCGGGTTCGTGCCCGTCGGACCCGACGACCCGGAGGTGGGCCCGCCCACCCAGATGGCCGTTTTCGAGATGAGACCAGCCGGTGCCAAGAACGTGAACGAGAAGGAGGCGAAGTCGGCATGAGCGAGACCACCAAGGACACCCCCATGGACACCACCAAGGGGCGCGCCCTCCCCGTCACCGACCTCTCCCTCGTCGTCCTCATCGGCGCCTCCGGTTCCGGCAAGTCCACCTTCGCCCGCAGGCACTTCAAGCCCACCGAGATCATCTCCTCCGACTTCTGCCGGGGCCTGGTCTCCGACGACGAGAACGACCAGAGCGCGACGAAGGACGCCTTCGACGTGCTGCACTACATCGCGGGCAAGCGGCTCGCGGCCGGCCGCCGTACGGTCGTCGACGCGACCAGCGTCCAGCAGGAGGCCCGCAGGCAGCTGATCGACCTGGCCAAGCAGTACGACGTGCTGCCGATCGCCATCGTGCTCGACGTGCCCGAGGAGGTGTGCGCCGAGCGCAACGCGGCCCGCACCGACCGCGCCGACATGCCGCGCCGCGTCATCCAGCGCCACACCCGCGAACTCCGCCGCTCGCTGCGCCACTTGGAGCGCGAGGGCTTCCGCAAGGTGCACATCCTGCGGGGCGTGGAGGACATCGAGAACGCCACGATCGTCACCGAGAAGCGCTTCAACGACCTCACCCACCTCACCGGCCCCTTCGACATCATCGGCGACATCCACGGCTGCTCCGCCGAACTGGAGTCGCTGCTGGGCAAGTTGGGCTACGTCGACGGTGTGCACCCGGAGGGCCGTACGGCCGTCTTCGTCGGCGACCTCGTCGACCGGGGCCCCGACAGCCCCGGCGTACTGCGCCGCGTGATGTCGATGGTCGGCTCGGGCAACGCGCTCTGCGTCCCGGGCAACCACGAGAACAAGTACGGCCGCTACCTCAAGGGCCGAGGAGTCCAGCACACCCACGGCCTCGCCGAGACCATCGAGCAGATGGCGGGGGAGAGCGACGAGTTCAAGCAGCAGGTGAGGGAGTTCATCGACGGCCTCGTCAGCCACTACGTCCTCGACGGCGGCCGACTCGTCGTCTGCCACGCCGGTCTGCCCGAGAAGTACCACGGCCGTACGTCCGGCCGGGTCCGCAGCCACGCCCTCTACGGCGACACCACCGGCGAGACCGACGAGTTCGGGCTGCCCGTGCGCTACCCGTGGGCGGAGGACTACCGGGGCCGTGCGGCGGTTGTCTATGGTCACACCCCGGTTCCGCAGGCCACCTGGTTGAACAACACCATCTGCCTCGACACCGGCGCCGTCTTCGGCGGCAAGCTCACCGCGCTGCGCTGGCCGGAGCGCGAACTGGTCGACGTACCGGCCGAGAAGGTCTGGTACGAGCCGACCAGGCCGCTCGCCTCCGAGGCACCCGGCGGCCACGAGGGCCGTCCGCTGGACCTCGCCGACGTGCACGGCCGCCGGATCGTCGAGACCCGGTACGACGGCCACGGCCGCATCTCGATCCGCGAGGAGAACGCGGCGGCGGCCCTGGAGGTCATGAGCCGCTTCGCGGTCGACCCGCGACTGCTGCCGTACCTGCCGCCGACCATGGCTCCCACGGCGACCTCGCACATCGAAGGCTACCTGGAGCACCCGGCGGAGGCGTTCGCGCAGTACCGGGCGGACGGGGTCGCGCGGGTCGTGTGCGAGGAGAAGCACATGGGCTCGCGTGCCGTCGCCCTGGTCTGCCGCGACGCGGACGCGGCCCGGGAACGCTTCGGCGTGGACGGCCCCACCGGGGCCCTCTACACCCGTACGGGCCGCCCGTTCTTCGACGACGCCGACCGCACCGAGGCGATCCTCGCCCGGGTGCGCGACGCGATGACGGCGGCCGGCCTCTGGGACGAACTCGCCGCATCCGACAGCGCATCCGACGGCGCATCCGACGGCGCCTCCGGCGCGTGCGACTGGGTGCTGCTCGACGCCGAGCTGATGCCGTGGTCGCTGAAGGCGTCCGGGCTGCTGCGCACCCAGTACGCGGCCGTCGGCGCCGCCTCCGGCGCGGTCTTCCCGGGCGCGCTGGCCGCCCTGGAGAGCGCGGCGGCCCGGGGCATCGACGTGGGCGAACTGCTGGACCGCCAGCGTGAGCGGGCCGCCGACGCCGCCGCGTTCACGGACGCGTACCGCCGCTACTGCTGGACGACGGACGGCCTGGAAGGGGTCCGCCTGGCCCCCTTCCAGATCCTCGCCGTCCAGGGCCGCAGCCTGGCCGCACTGCCCCAGGACCGGCAGCTCGCGCTCATCGACCGCCTGGTCGAGCACGACGGCAGCGGTCTGCTCCAGACCACGAGACGTCTCTTCGTCGACACCGGTGACGAGGAGTCCGTACGCGCCGGCATCGACTGGTGGCTGGAGATGACGGGCCGGGGAGGCGAGGGCATGGTCGTCAAGCCGGTGGACGCGGTCGTACGCAGCACGGAGGGCCGCCTGGTCCAGCCCGGCATCAAGTGCCGGGGCCGCGAGTACCTCCGGATCATCTACGGCCCGGAGTACACCCGCCCCGAAAACCTCGCCCGCCTCCGGGGCCGCTTCCTCAACCACAAACGCTCCCTGGCCATGCGCGAGTACGTCCTGGGCCTGGAGGCCCTGGACCGCCTGGCCGAGGGCGAGCCCCTGTGGCGCATCCACGAGGCGGTCTTCGGAGTCCTGGCCCTGGAGTCGGAGCCGGTGGACCCACGCCTGTGACACCAACCGCACGGCTGCGTCACCCACACACTCCGACCG
>NZ_AEJC01000398.1 GCF_000317595.1 Streptomyces ipomoeae 91-03
CTCAGCAGTGAGCGTTCAGCTCTGGCCGCCGGCCAGCTTCTCGCGGAGCGCGGCGAGCGCCTCGTCGGAGGCCAGCGCACCGGAGGTGTCCGCACCCTCGGAGGAGTACGAACCGCCACCCGACGCGGCCGGAGCCGCAGCCTCGCCACCCTCGGCCGCAGCGGCGGCGTCCGCCTCGCGGGACTTGATGACCTGCTGCTGGTGCTGCTCGAAGCGGCTCTGCGCCTCGGCGTACTGGCGCTCCCACTCCTCGCGCTGCTTCTCGTAGCCCTCGAGCCAGTCGTTGGTCTCGGGGTCGAAGCCCTCGGGGTAGATGTAGTTGCCCTGGTCGTCGTAGGACGCGGCCATGCCGTACAGGGTCGGGTCGAACTCGACCGACGCCGGGTCGGCACCGAAGGACTCGTTGGCCTGCTTGAGGGACAGCGAGATCCGGCGACGCTCCAGGTCGATGTCGATGACCTTGACGAAGATCTCGTCGTTGACCTGGACGACCTGCTCCGGGATCTCCACGTGGCGCTCGGCCAGCTCGGAGATGTGGACCAGACCCTCGATGCCCTCGTCCACGCGGACGAACGCACCGAACGGAACCAGCTTCGTGACCTTGCCGGGCACGACCTGGCCGATCTGGTGGGTGCGGGCGAACTGCTGCCACGGGTCTTCCTGGGTCGCCTTCAGCGACAGGGAGACACGCTCGCGGTCCATGTCGACGTCGAGGACCTCGACCGTGACCTCCTGGCCGACCTCGACGACCTCGGAGGGGTGGTCGATGTGCTTCCAGGACAGCTCGGAGACGTGGACCAGACCGTCGACGCCACCCAGGTCCACGAAGGCACCGAAGTTGACGATCGAGGAGACCACACCGGAACGGACCTGACCCTTCTGGAGGGTCGTGAGGAACGTCTGGCGGACCTCGGACTGGGTCTGCTCCAGCCAGGCACGGCGGGACAGGACCACGTTGTTGCGGTTCTTGTCCAGCTCGATGATCTTGGCCTCGAGCTCCTTGCCCACGTAGGGCTGAAGGTCGCGGACGCGGCGCATCTCGACCAGGGAGGCCGGGAGGAAGCCACGGAGGCCGATGTCGAGGATGAGACCACCCTTGACGACCTCGATGACGGTACCGGTGACGATGCCGTCCTCTTCCTTGATCTTCTCGATGGTGCCCCAGGCACGCTCGTACTGGGCGCGCTTCTTCGAGAGGATCAGGCGGCCTTCCTTGTCCTCCTTCTGGAGGACCAGGGCCTCGATCTCGTCGCCGACGGCGACGACCTCGTTGGGGTCGACGTCGTGCTTGATCGAGAGCTCGCGGCTCGGGATGACACCTTCGGTCTTGTAACCGATGTCGAGCAGGACCTCGTCCCGGTCGACCTTCACGATGACGCCGTCGACGATGTCGCCGTCGTTGAAGTACTTGATCGTCTCGTCGATCGCTGCGAGGAAGGCTTCCTCGTTACCGATGTCGTTGACCGCTACCTGCGGGGTGGTGGCGGTGGTCTCGGTGCTGCTCGTCATGTGGGAAAGGGCTCCGGTACGGACATTGAAGTCGTAGGTACTGCTACGCCGGGAGCCCGTATCGCTCTGAAGAAGCCGGACAGCCAAGGAAGCGCCACACCAGGAGATTCACCAGGAAAATCCTGCGGCGCCTCGACAACCGAGGGGACATACAACAGATGCGAGCGCAGCCTGCTCCGTCTGAGGTGCGCAGGCCCGCAGCGCAACTTGTAGCATACGGGGGCAGCCGGGCAGGGTCAATGCGCGAAGGCGCACACCCGGGGCGGAACGCCGCATACCCGGCACAAAACCTGTCCCATGAGGCCACGCAGGCCTGAGACACCTCTTCTGTGACACCGCCGGGGCGGGTCGCGTCACGCGGGTTACGGAAGAGTACGACGAGGGAGCCGATCATCCAAGAGCCCGATGTCCACGAGGTCCGTGAGGCCGTCGAGGCCGCCGGTGCCGCCGAGTCCGACGGTTTCGCCGGTTCCGTCGAGTCCGGCGAGTCCGTCGAGCCGGAGGCCACCCGGCGTGCGGCCGGGGTCGCGGAGAGTTCCCGGGCGAACCGGGGCTGGTGGGACCGCAACGCGGACGAGTACCAGGTCGAGCACGGCACGTTCCTGGGCGACGATCGTTTCGTGTGGGGCCCGGAGGGGCTCGACGAGGTGGAGGCGGAGCTGCTGGGGCCGCCCGAGGAGCTGAAGGGCAAGGTGGTCCTGGAGGTCGGCGCCGGCGCCGCGCAGTGCTCGCGCTGGCTGGCCGCCCAGGGTGCCCGTCCGGTCGCCCTGGACCTCTCCCACCGCCAGCTCCAGCACGCTCTGCGGATCGGCGGATCGTTCCCCTTGGTGTGCGCCGACGCGGGTGACCTGCCCTTCGCGGACGCCTCCTTCGACCTGGCGTGCTCGGCGTACGGGGCGCTGCCGTTCGTCGCGGACCCGGTGCGAGTGCTCGGGGAGGTGCGTCGGGTCCTGCGTCCCGGTGGCCGTTTCGTCTTCTCGGTGACGCACCCGATCCGCTGGGCGTTCCCGGACGAGCCCGGTCCGGCGGGGCTGTCGGTCTCCGCCTCGTACTTCGACCGCACGCCGTACGTCGAGCAGGACGACCAGGGCCGCGCGGTGTACGTCGAGCACCACAGGACGATCGGCGACCGGGTGCGGGACATCGTCGCCGCCGGGTTCCGGCTGGTCGACCTCGTCGAGCCGGAGTGGCCCGTCTGGAACACCTCCGAGTGGGGCGGCTGGTCGCCGCTGCGCGGAGGGCTGATCCCGGGGACGGCGATCTTCGTGTGTGAGCGCGACTGAGGCCGGGGCCGAGATCGCGCGCGTGCGCCTGAAGGGTCGCGCGCACGCGTGCGTAAAGAGTGTTGAGGCGGAGGTGCGAAGCCCGGCGTCGTCCTCGGGCCGGGCACGCGTGCGTGGAGGGGGTTCTCGCGGGCGTACGACACTGGGGGCGTGATCCGTTACGACGCCCTGGACGCGCTGCCTGTACGTAGCGCTCTGCCCGGTCTGAACGACGCCCTGGAGACACACGGGACCGCGGTGCTCGTGGCGCCGCCGGGCACCGGCAAGACGACACTGGTGCCGTTGGCGCTGGCGGGGCTCCTGGACGGCGGGCCGGCGCGGCGGGTGGTCGTCGCCGAGCCGCGGCGGATCGCGGCGCGGGCGGCGGCCCGGCGGATGGCGTGGCTGCTGGGCGAGAAGGTCGGCGGGAGCGTCGGCTACACGGTGCGCGGTGAGCGGGTCGTCGGGCGGCACGCGCGCGTGGAGGTCGTCACGACCGGTGTACTGCTGCAGCGCTTGCAGCGCGACCAGGAGTTGCCGGGTGTCGACGTGGTCGTGCTCGACGAGTGCCATGAGCGGCATCTGGACGCGGACACGGTGGCGGCGTTCCTGCTCGACGTGCGCGAGGCGCTGCGGCCCGAGCTGCGGCTGGTGGCGGCGTCGGCGACGACGGACGCGGAGGGCTGGGCGCGGTTGCTGGGCGGGGCGCCCGTGGTCGCGGCGGAGGGGGTGTCGCATCCGGTCGAGGTGGTGTGGGCGCCGCCGACCCGTCAAGTACGGCCGCCGCACGGGATGCGGGTGGATCCGGCGCTGCTGACGCATGTGGCGTCGGTGGTGCGGCGGGCGCTGTCCGAGCGGTCGGGTGACGTGCTGTGCTTCCTGCCCGGGGTGGGTGAGATCGCGCGGGTCGCCGGGCAGTTGACGGGGCACGCCGGCCTCGGGGACGTGGACGTGCTCCAGGTGCACGGGCGGGCGTCGGCGGCTGTGCAGGACGCCGTGCTGGCCGGTGGCGAGCGGCGGCGGGTGGTGCTGGCGACCTCGGTGGCCGAGTCGTCGTTGACGGTGCCGGGGGTTCGGGTGGTCGTCGATTCCGGGCTCGCGCGGGAGCCACGCGTCGATCACGCGCGGGGGTTGAGCGCCCTGACGACGGTACGGGCCTCGCAGGCGGCCGGGCGGCAGCGGGCTGGGCGGGCCGGGCGTGAGGCTCCGGGGGCCGTGTACCGGTGCTGGGCGGAGGCCGAGGACGCCCGTCTGCCGCGCTTTCCGGCACCGGAGATCAAAGTGGCCGACCTCGCCGCGTTCGCCCTCCAGGCGGCATGCTGGGGCGATCCGGACGCCTCCGGGCTGGCCCTGCTGGATCCACCGCCGAGCGGGGCGATGGCGGCGGCACGGGAGGTTCTGTCGGCCGTGGGTGCGGTGGACCCCGCCGGGCGGGCCACGGAGCGAGGCGTACGCATGTCGGGGCTGGGCCTCCACCCCCGGCTGGCCCGGGCGCTGCTCGACGCGACGCCGCTGGTGGGGGCGGACCTGGCGGCGGAGGTCGTCGCGCTGCTGAGCGAGGAGCCGCCCCGGGAGTGCGGTGACGACCTGACCGCCGTCCTACGAAGCGTCCGGCGGGGCGGCGACGCCTACGCCGGCCGCTGGCGTACGGAAGTCCGGCGGCTGCGGGCTGCGTCGACGCCCGCGCCTGCGCCGCGACCCCTTTCCACGGACGCCGTAGGCGGTGGCGGTGCGAGGGCCGACCGTAGGGGCAGCGGCAGGGACAAGGCTCAAGCTCCCGTAGGTGGCGATCGCTCCCCCTCCCCGGTTGACGCCTCGAACTCGTCGGTGGTCGGCTCGAACCCCCCGGCAGACGACTTCGGCAGTTCCTCTCGGCCCGCCCGGCGTGACAGTGGGGCGGGTCGGTGGTCAGGCGCCGGAGAGGAGCGGGCCGTGGGGCTCGTCGTCGCGTCGGCGTTTCCCGAGCGGGTGGCCAAGGCGGACGGAGGGGCGTATCTCATGGCGTCCGGGACTCGGGCCCGGATTGGGGACGGGGACGGGGGCGGGGGCGGGTTGCGGGGGGCCGAGTGGGTTGCCGTGGCTGTGGCCGATCGGCCGGTGGGGGCCGGGCACGCGCGGGTGCGGCTCGGGGCCGTCATCGACGAGGGGGTGGCGAGGGAGGCTGCCGGGGCGCTCTGGCGCGAGGAGGACGAGGTGGGATGGCGGGGCGGGGACGTCGTCGCTCGGCGGGTTGAGCGGTTGGGGGCCGTGGAGTTGGGGGTGCGGCCGGTCAGGGACGTCGCGCCCGGGGTCGTACGAGAGGCGCTGGTGGAGGGGCTGCGTACCGAAGGGCTCGGGTTGTTGCGGTGGTCGCAGGATGCGGAGCGGTTGCGGGAGCGGCTCGCCTTTCTGCACGCGCATCTGGGTGAGCCGTGGCCCGATGTCTCCGGCGGGGCGCTGCACGCGCGCGTGGACGACTGGTTGGAGCCCGAGTTGAGCCGGGCCCGGCGGCGGGCGGATCTGGGGCGGATCGACGCCGGGGAGGCTCTGCGGCGGTTGTTGCCCTGGGCCACCGGGGATGCCGTACGGCTTGGTGAGCTCGCGCCCGAGCGGATCGAGGTGCCGAGCGGGTCACGGATCCGGGTCGACTACACGCGGCCCGAACAGCCGGTGCTCGCGGTGAAGTTGCAGGAGATGTTCGGAGCGCGGGAGTCGCCGGTGCTGGCAGGGGTTCCCGTACTGGTGCATCTGTTGTCCCCGGCGGGGCGGCCCGCCGCCGTCACCGCCGATCTGGCCTCGTTCTGGCGGGACGGCTACCGGGCCGTACGGGCGGAGTTGCGTGGGCGGTATCCCAAGCATCCGTGGCCGGAGGATCCGGCGACCGCCGAGCCGACCCGGCACACGAACGCACGGCTCAGACGCTGACCGGCTCAGCCGCTGACCCGTTCAGGCGTTCACCGGTTCGGGGGCCGGGGGCTTGGTGGACTCGGGGTCGCCCGGCCGGCGGCCCCGGGCCTCGACGTAGAGGGCGAGGGCCAGGAACAGGATGCCGAGGCCCAGGAAGCCCCAGGGCAGATACGAGGTCATCAGCAGGACGTAGACGCGCTGGGACTTGACGAGGTCGACGGTGTGTTCGATGTAGTCCTCGCGCATCTTCACATGGCCGGCGAAGGCGGTGACCTTCTCGCGGTCGCCGAGGAGGGAGCCGCCGCGCAGTTCCTCCTTGTGGATCTCCTCGCCGTAGACGGGGGCGCCGGTGACGGGCTCCACCCAGAACTTGCGGACCGTGGTGTACCAGCGGGTCGTGCCCGTCTCGGCGACCGTCTCACGCGTGATGCCCTCGACGGGCATGACGCGGGGGAAGGGGACCTTGGTCCAGGGGATGGTCTGTTCGAAGTAGTAGACCTCCACTCCCCGGAAGTCCTGGGTGCCCTTGTAGTGGATCGGGGCGGTCACCCTCGCCTGGGCGTCGAAGTACTCGTAGTCCCGTTTCTCCGTGAGGAAGGGCCATTTGAATTCCAGACCCGCACGCTTGACGGGGTCGCCGTCGACCATCTCGTCCTTGGCGTGGACGGGTTCCTGGGTGTGGGCGTCGAAGATGTAGCGCTCAGGGATCTTGGACACCATCTCGCCGCCCGGGCCCTCGACGTAGGACAGTCCGTCCCAGACGACCACGTCCCGGCCGACCGTCTTCTCGATCTTCTCCGAGGCCTCCACGTTGCCCTTGAGGGTCTGCACGATGGTGACCTCGGGGACCGTCCGCTCGGTCATCGTGCCGTAGTCGAGGAGGGTCGCGTCCTTCGCCTCCAGGACCATGTCCTGGTACTGGTTGGCGGGGACCTTGGCCACGCGTGGGAAGACGTACCAGCGCAGCAGCGGGGACAGTGCCGCGAAGAACACGGCGAGCGCGAGCAGGATCAGGCCGGCCTTGCGGCGCATCTCGGCCTCCCTCCCGGGCGGTTGTGAGGTGCCGGCACGCTCGTCCGGTGTGCGGGCACGGTCGGCTACGGGTGTGCGGGCACCGTCGTCAGCAACGGTTTCGGCGACGTCTCTCCCGTCGGTGAGCCCAACGCCGTGACGGTGAACGCCAGAGCGAACGCCAGTGTGAGACCGGTCGCGGCGGCGACGAGGGCACGCATACGGACCTCCCGGCTATGGCTTTCCGACGGGCAGGAACTGATGCATCGTCAGGTTCGGCACCGTAGCAACGGTCGGGTGAGATGAGAACAGGTCTCACACA
>NZ_AEJC01000399.1 GCF_000317595.1 Streptomyces ipomoeae 91-03
CTCCGCCGAGTCCCGCGCCGAGTTGACGGCCGCCCGCGCGGCGGACGCGGCGGTCGCCGCCGAGCGCGCCTACGACGGGGAGCGGCGTACGGCCGAGGCTCTTGCGGGGGAGGAGCGGCTGGCGGAGCTGCTGAGCCTGCCGGGCGCCGCCGGGCGGGCGCGGGCCGGGGTGCCTGTGCCTCGCCGGGGCGGTGACGAGGGCGAGGACGCGGGAGGTGCCGGGGCTGGGAAGGCCGACGGCGCGGAAGCTGCTGGGGCGGGCAGGGCAGGCGGGGCGGGCCGGGCCGGTTCCGGTGGCGCCGACGGCTCCCGCGCGGCGTCCGGTACGACCGACATCGCGGCGCCCGAAGGCCCCCTCACGCCCGAGGAGTTGGACCGTTTCGCCGATGAGCTGCGCGAACTGCTCGACGAGAACGTGGCGTCGGCCGAGCGGCACCTCTTCGAACTGCGCACCGCCGCCGCCGACGACTCCCGCATCCTCGGCGCGCTCGGCGACGGCGGACTGCTGCCGCCGGGCCCGGACGTGCTGGCGACCGTCGAGTTCCTCGGCGAGCACGGCATCCCGGCCCTCCCCGGCTGGCGGTACCTGGCCCAGGCCGTCGACCCCGCCGACCACGCGCGCGTGCTCGCCGCCCGGCCGGAGCTGGTCGACGGCGTCATCATCACCGACCCGGACTCGCACGCACGGGCCCGCGAGGCGCTGAGCGACGCGGCCCTGCTCCCACGGTCCGCCGTGGCCGTCGGTACGGCCGCCGCCCTGCTGGCACCGACGCCGCCCATGGACTCGGGAGACGGTGACGTCTTCCTCGTACCGCCGAACCCGGCCATGCACGACGAGCACGCCGCCGACGAGGAGCGGCAGGCGCTGCGCGCGCGGGCCACCGAGCGGGACGAGGAGATCCGGGCCCTCGCGGCACGGCTCGGCAAGGACCGGGAACTCGCGGCACGCCTCGCCTCCTGGCGCACGGGGTGCCCGGCCGGACGGCTCACCGAGCTGGCCACGGCCGCGCGGGAGACGCGGGCGTTCGCCGAGGAGGCCGAGGCGGAGCTGGCGGAGGCACGGACCGTACGGGCCGAGGCCGAGGAGGCGGCGGCCGAGGCCGCGCAGGTCCGGGACGAGCGGCAGGAGGCCGCGCAGAAGGCCCGGCGCGCCGCCGACGCCCTCGCCGGACTCGCCTTCCGGCTGCGCGAACGCGCCGGCTGGCAGGTCAAGCTCCGTGAACTCGCCGACGAGGCCACCGAGTCCGAGGCCCGCGCCCAGGCCTGCCTGGAGCGGGCGCGCGCCGCCGACGAGGACCGCCGCGCCACCCAGCGCGCCGCCGATGACGCCCGCCGCACGGCGCGTGCGCTGCGCGCCGAGCGCGCGGAGATCGCGGGCGCACCCGACGACGTACCGGAGACCGACTCCGACGCGCCGAAGCAGCCCCTCGCCGCCCTCCGTGAGGCCTACCGTGCCGCCTCCCAGGTGTACGAGAAGGTCGGCGTCGGCGCCGATCTGCGCGCCGAACAGGCCCGCGCCGAGAGCGACGAGAGCGCCGCCCGCGCGGAACTGGACCGGCTCAGCAACAAGGTCCGCAACCGCGCCGAGCAGCTGTTGCAGTCGCCCGACGGCTCCGACGGCCCCTCCCGGCAGGCCGCCGCGGCACGCGCGGAGGAGCTGGTGCAGCTGTTGGAGACCCGTGTGTCCACCGCGAGCGAGCAGCTGGGCCGGCTGCGCGGTGAGGCCGAGCGGCACGCCCCCGAGGACGGCGAGGCGCACACCGAACTGCCCGAGGAGCTGCTGCCGCGCGACGCCGACCACGCCCAGGCCCTGCTGCGCACCGCCACCGCCGAACTCGCCTCCCGCACCGAGGCGTTGGCCCAGGCCCGCGAGGCCCACGCCGAGCTCCTGGACGCCCACCGCGCCGCCGAGGACGCGGCCGGCGGCTTCGACGAGACCGGCGCCCTGCTCCGGGACCTCCTCCGCGACCACACCGCGGACGACGACCAGGAGGAGCCCGAGCCCTACCCCGGCGGTCTGGAAGAGGCCCGCAAGTCCGCCGCCGAGGCCCGCCGCTCGCTGCGCGGCTGCGCCGCCGAGCTCTCCGCCGCCGAGAGCGCCGTACGCGAGGCCAGCGACATCCTCGTACGACACGCCAACTCCACGCGTTACGAGCAGGTCCGCACCCCCGCCCGCCAGCAGATCCGCGAACTGCCCGCGTCCGCGCTGCCCGAGCACGCGCAGAAGTGGGCGGAGGCCTTCGCACCCCGACTCCGGGTCCTCACCGACGAGTTGGCGCAGCTGGAGCGCAACCGCGACTCGATCGTGGACCGGCTGCGGGGCCTGGTGGAGTCGGCCCTCGCGACCCTGCGGTCCGCCCAGCGGCTCTCCCGCCTGCCCGAAGGACTCGGCGAGTGGTCCGGCCAGGAGTTCCTGCGCATCCGCTTCGAGGAGCCCGACCAGGCCACCCTCATCGAGCGGTTGGGCGAGGTCATCGACGAGGCGACCCGCGCGGCGGTCAAGAAGAACTCCGACATGCGCCGCGACGGCATGTCCCTGCTGCTGCGCGGCGTCGGCGCCGCCCTCCAGCCGAAGGGAGTCGCGGTCGAGATCCTCAAGCCGGACGCGGTCCTGCGCGCCGAGCGTGTCCCCGTGGGACAGATGGGCGACGTCTTCTCCGGTGGCCAGCTGCTGACCGCCGCCATCGCCCTCTACTGCACGATGGCCGCGCTCCGCAGCAACGACCGAGGTCGCGACAAGCACCGGCACGCCGGCACGCTGTTCCTCGACAACCCCATCGGCCGCGCCAACGCGACGTACCTGCTGGAGCTGCAGCGGGCGGTTTCGGATGCCCTGGGCGTCCAACTCCTCTACACGACAGGCCTCTTCGACACGACGGCTTTGGCAGAGTTCCCGCTGGTCATCCGCCTCCGCAACGACGCCGACCTGAGGGCGGGCCTGAAGTACATCAGCGTCGAGGAACACCTCCGCCCGGGTCTGCCGCAGCCGCCCCAGGCGGGCGAGGCGGTGCACAGCGAGATCACGGCGACGAGGATGTTCAAGAGGCCGGCTGCAAGCGCCCCGTAAGGGGCGCGGGGAACTGCGTGATCAGCCACAGCGGGCCCCGCAGTCGCCCCACAACCTCCACGGCCGAGTCATTGGGCGCTGGCCCTCAACAGATCCGCGCACTTCTCGCCGATCATCATCGTCGTAATACAAGGGTTGACGGTCACGAGATCCGGCATCACCGACCCGTCCGCCACTCGCAGCCCCTCGACCCCCTTGACCCGCAGCCGCGCGTCGAGCGGGGCCGAGGGATCGTGATCCGCGCCCATCTTCACGGTGCAGGCCGGGTGATAGACGGTGTTGTGGGTCTTCTGGATGTAGTCGAGCAGCTCCTCGTCCGACTCGACGTCCGGTCCGGGGGCCAGCTCGGCCCCCGTCCACCCGGCGAGGGCCGGCTGCGCGGCGATCCGCCGCGCGAGCCGGAGCCCGTACGTCATCACCCGCACATCGTGCTCGTGCGTGAAGTAGCGCGGGTCGACCTTCGGCTTGTCCCGGTAGTCGCGGGTACGCAACCGCACGGTCCCCCGGGACCTGGCCCGTGTCACGTTCGGCGTCAGACAGAACGCGTTCTCGGAGGTGGGGTAGCCGTGCCGGGCCGTGTTCATGTCGAACGGGACCGACCCGTAGTGGAACATCAGGTCCGGCCGGTCGAGGCCGGGCTCGGTGTCGTAGAAGATGCCGGCCTCCCACCACTGGCTGGACGTGGTGGTCATCGGTTGCTCGGCCTCCCACATGATGACGCCCTCGGGGTGGTCCTGGAGGTTCTCACCGACGCCCGCCGAGTCCACGACGACCTCGACGCCCACCTCGCGCAGATGTTCGGCCGGCCCGATGCCGGACAGCATCAGGAGCTTCGGGGTGTCGATGGCCCCACAGGAGACGATGACCTCACGCCGGGCGCGTACCGTCCGGGTGTGGATGAGGTCGGGGTCCAGGTACTCGGCGCCGACGCAGCGCCGCCCGTCCAGGACCAGCTTCTTCGCGCGTACCCCGGTGCGTATCTCCAGGTTGGGCCGCTTGCCCAGCACCGGGTGGAGGTACGCCACCGACGAGGACTGCCGGATGTTGTTCTCGTCGGCGTTGATCTGGAACCAGTTGGCGCCCCGGACGACCGTCCTGCCGGTGTTGAAGGGGGTCGTCGGGATGCCCGCCTGGGCGCAGGCCTCCAGCAGCGCGGTACCGCACGGGTCCTCGCTCTTCAGCGTGCGCAGCTTCACCGGGCCGGTGCGGCCGTGGTGGTCGCCGGGTGCGTCGTTGTTCTCCAGACGCCGGTAGAGCGGGAAGAGGTCGGCCGCCGACCAGCCCGTGCAACCGGCCGCCGCCCAGTCGTCGAGGTCCTCCGCCGGTGCCCAGAAGGCGATGCAGGAGTTGTGGGAAGAGCAGCCGCCGAGGACCTTCGCCCTCGCGTGCCGCATGAAGCTGTTGCCGCTGGCCTGGGGCTCGACGGGGTAGTCCCAGTCGTAGCCGGACTCCAGCAGACCCATCCAGCGCTCCAGTCTCAGGACGTCGTCGTCGCCGACGTCGCTGGGGCCCGCCTCCAGTACGCACACCGTGATCGACGGGTCTTCCGAGAGCCGGGCCGCGACCACATTACCCGCGGTTCCGCCGCCGACTACGACGTAGTCGAACTCGTCATCGAACTCATCTGTGGGCATGGCGAGCTGACCTCCTTGCTTACATGCTTTGCTGTGACTTGCTGTGTTGGCGTTCGGGCCCGCGGTGTCGATGTTCAGCCGGCCGCCGGGGCAGCGGCGTCGGACCGACAGCCGGGGGAGCCGGTACTCAGTCGGCCGCCGGGGCAGCGGCGGGCGAGGTGGGCGGTATGGGCGGGGCAGACGGTGTGGCGTCGGCCTCGGGGACGGCCAGCTGGTGCTCGGCGAGGACGCCCGTCCGGTGCCGCTGGACGAACCAGTAGTAGGCGAAGCCGCCGACGGCGATGATCCCGACGAACAGGACCGCGCCCCACCGCAGATACCAGTGGAACGGCTCGTTCGCGTTGTAGACCGAGGCCCGCGGCCAGATCAGGTTGACGGTCATGGTGGTGCCCCACACCACGGCGACGATGTTGACGAGGAGCCCCCAGCGGCCCAGCGAGAACTTGCCGTCCCCGGCGGGCTGCCACTTGCCGCGCAGCCGTGCCACCAGCATCGGAGCGGTGACGCCCAGATAGGCCAGGTAGATCATGATGATGCCGATGCTGGTCACCACGGTGAAGATCTGCGGCTGGCGGATGTTCACGACCAGGATCGCGAGGGCCAGCAGACCGATGATCACCGCCGGGAGCACCGGTGTCTGGAAGCGCGGGCTGACCTTGGCCAGCAGCGAGGACGCGGGCAGGTTGTTGTCACGGGCCATCGCGAAGGCCAGGCGGATGGCCGCCGTGTGCACGGCCAGCGCGCACACCGTGACCGCGATCAGCACGCACCACAGCATCGCCTTGCCGGCCGTCGGCCCGAGCACGTCCAGTACGACGTACTGCAGGCCGTCCGAGGACAGTTTCTCGCCGTTCAGGCTGGACACGCTCATCAGCGCCAGCAGCAGGATCAGCCCGCCGAGGACGAACGAGGCGACGATCGCGCGAATGATGGCGCGCGGCGCGTTGCGGGACGGGTCCAGCGACTCCTCGCCGAGCGAGGCGGCCGTGTCGAAGCCGTACATGACGTACGCGGACGCCAGCGAGGCCACGAGGAACGCGCCCAGGTATCCGGCGCCGTAGTCCGCCCCGGTGCCGTTCGTCTCCATGACCACCTGCGGGCCGCGGGTGATGTGCACGGCGAACAGCACGATCAGGACGACGGTAGCGATCAACTCGATGAACACACCCGCCGTGTTGATCGTGGCCATCAGCTTGACGCCGAAGGCGTTCACCAGGGTGGTGAACAGGATCAACACCGCGGCCAGGATGACCGCGTTGGTCGCCACGTCGTACTTCCCGGTGCCGTCCCCGACCAGCTGGAACACATCGGAGATCTGCGGCAGCGTCAGCTGGTAGGCGAGCGCCACCGCGGCGATCGAGACGATGGACGCGGTCAGCATCATCCAGCCGGCGAGCCAGCCGAGATGCGGATTGCCTATCTTCTTCGACCAGTTGTAGACCGAGCCCGCGACCGGGTAGCGGGCGGCCAGTTCCGCGAAACAGAGCGCCACCATGAACTGGCCGACGAACACCATCGGCCACGACCACCAGTAGGCGGGGCCGCCGCTCGCGTAGCCGAAGTAGAAGAGCTGGAAGGTGCCGGTCAGGATCGAGATGTAGCTGATTCCGGCCGCGAAGGTGTGGAAGTTGCCGAGGGTGCGTTTGAGTTCGGGTTTGTAGCCGAACTCGGCGAGTTCGGCGTCGTCCTTGGTGTTCTGTGGTCCGGTCGGTTGGTCGGTCGTCGTCATGAGCGGACTCCTGGTGGGCCTGGGGGAGGGGAGGAGGGAGCGGCTCCGCGGGTGCCGGGAACAGTGACGGAGGAGTGGGTGAGGCGTGTCCGTTGGGGTGAAGGCGAGGGAAAGACGAGTAGTGCCTACGCTCCATCTACCCCTCGCTGCAAGGGAGTTAGGCGAACCAACCCTGGGGCCTCGGGTCGGTGTTGCGCCAGATGTGCTTCGCCTCGCGGTACTCGGCCAGCCCGGCGGGCCCCAGTTCGCGGCCGAAGCCGGACTGCTTGAAACCGCCCCACTCGGCCTGCGGGACGTACGGGTGGTAGTCGTTGATCCACACCGTGCCGATCCTCAGCCGGGCCGTGACGCGCTGGGCCTTGGCCTCGTCCGTCGTCCATACGGCGCCCGCGAGACCGTACACGGTGCCGTTGGCCAGCCGAACGGCCTCGTCCTCGGTATGGAACCGCTCCACGGTCAGCACCGGCCCGAACGACTCGTCCTGCACCACGGACATCGTGCTCGTGCACTCGTCCAGCACGGTCGGCAGATAGTAGAAGCCCTTGTCGTACGCCTCGCCGGACGGCCGCTCGCCCCCACAGCGCAGTACCGCGCCCTCCGCGATGCCCTTGGCGACGTACTCCTCGACCTTCGAGCGATGTGCCGCCGAGATCAGCGGCCCGGTCTGCGCCCGCTCGTCGAACGGGCCCCCGAGCCGGATCCTCTCGGCCCGGCGTACGACCTCGTCGACGAACCGGTCGTGCAACGAGTCCTCCACCAGCAGCCGGGCCCCCGCCGAGCACACCTGGCCCGAGTGCAGGAACACCGCGGTCAGCGCCATGTCGACGGCCGTGTCGAAGTCGGCGTCGGCGAACACGATGTTCGGGTTCTTGCCGCCGAGTTCCAGCGCGACCTTCTTCACCGTGCCGGCCGCCGCGGCCATCAGCCGGCGGCCGGTCAGCAGACCGCCGGTGAAGGAGAGCAGGTCCACGTCCGGGTGGTCGGCGAGCGGGGCGCCCGCCTCGGGGCCGGCCCCGAGGACCAGGTTGGCCACACCTGCCGGCAGCCCCGCCTCCTCCAGCAGCCGCATCAGATGGATCGCGGTGTGCGGGGTCAGCTCGCTCGGCTTCAGCACGAAGGTGTTGCCAGCGGCGAGCGCCGGGGCGACCTTCCAGGCCGTCTGCAGGAGCGGATAGTTCCAGGGGGTGATCAGCGCGCACACCCCGACCGGCTCGTACACGACCCGGCTGTCGACGCCTGCCTGGCCGGTGTCGACGACCCGGCCGGTCTCCTCGGTGGCCGCGCGCCCGAAGTAGCGGAAGCAGTTCACGATGTCGTCGATGTCGTACTCGCTCTCCACCAGCCGCTTGCCGGTGTCGAGGGACTCGGCGCGCGCGAGGGCGTCCTTGTCGCGTACGAGGAGGTCGGCGACCCGGAACAGCAGGTCACCGCGGTCGGCGGCCGGCGTGGTGGGCCACGGGCCCTCGTCGAAGGCGCGGCGGGCCGCCGCGATCGCCTCAACGGTGTCCTTGCCGCCGGCCTCGTCGACGACCGCGACCAGGCTGCCGTCGGCGGGGCAGCGGATCTCACGTGTCCGTCCGTCGAGCGCGGATCGCCACGCTCCGCCGATGAAAAGTTCGGGCATGTCTCTCGTTCCTCCTGGTCAGCGCCGTGCGGCAGGCGCTCTGGCGGCTGGGCGCCTAACCGGGAGACCGCGTTGTATGCCAAATGTGACGGTCAACACGCATGGTCACGGTCGACATGCCTGGTCAGGAGGTCGGAGGCAGAGAGGCAGGGCCGTGGGACGGCAGGCCCCCACCGCCGGAGCGAACGCCGATGGGAGCCAGACGCGAGCCGCCCCGCGTGACAAGCGAGGTGGAGCCGGCGGTGGGCCGGAGGCCCGACCAGTGGGGACCGATCGCCCTACGGGTGCGACAACTGCCCCGCTCCACCCCGCCGGCGTATCCGCTCCTGCGTGCGCTCCGCCGCCCGAGCCTCACGCCGGGCCCGGCGCCGCTCGCGCCGCAGGGCGCGCGCCGTGCTGCTGGGGACCGACACCACGCCGTTGCGCTGGTTCCACACCTGCCGAGTCACCCAGACGTCCAGCACCCCCCAGGTCGCCATGACCGTGCTCGCCACACTGCTCAGAACCATGGGGAACGCCAGCCAGGAACCGGCCAGCGTGGACAGGAACGCCACCATGGCCTGGATCAGTGTCACCGCGATGATGAGGACCGCGCGCACCGCCGCCGTCCGCACCGGATCGGGCAGCCGCCGCTTGAGGGCCGGCTCCTCGATCCACAACGGCCGGTAATGCACCCGCTCTTCGGCCCGCTCGTCGTCTCCGGCGGAGAGCTTCCGTTCCTCCACCACGACACCCTCACCCGCCGGGAGGCCGCCTTCCGGTGTCTGGGCGCCCCGCGCCGCCACATCCGGCGTCACCGCACCCTCCCCGGGCGCTACACGCCGCTCCGCCGTGCCCATCAACTCGTCACTCCCCACCGCCGGTCGACCAAGAGCACCGGGATCATGCGACCCAGCCCCCCACAGGTGCCCGACTTCCTCTGATTTACGCCACCTGGGAGCGGCATGCGAGGCCTGTGGCCCATTCCACCCCCCATTCCCGTACACAAAGACGATCGACGTACGTCGAAGATTCCCAAGGAACGAAAAAATCCGGCCAACCGATCCCACTTCCCCGTCAGGATGCGCTGGGTTCAAGTGCCCGACAGCGGTCGGCAATCTCCCCCAATGAGAGGACAACTCCCCATGTCCGGTTCGCCTCTGGCGAGGAGTGCGCTCGGGCGGCCCTTCGAGATACCTGTGTGTCGGTAGTAGGCTCTCGCCGTTTGTTGACGTACATGCGTGCCCCCGGGCCGGCGGGGGTCGAGCTGGGGGAGGCCATGCGCTTTCGCGGGAAATCGATCCGCCGGAAGATCGTGGCGCTGATGCTCGTGCCCTTGGTGGCGCTGACCGGTGTCTGGACGTTCGCCACGGTGCTGACGGGGCGTGAGGCGAGCGAGCTGTTCAGGGTGGCGGACATCGTCGAGGAGGTCGGCTTCCCCACCGAGGACACCATCCGCGTCCTCCAGCAGGAGCGCCGCCAGACCCTGGTCTACCTGGCCGACCCACGGGCCTCCGACGCACTCACCGCCCTCGAACGCAGCCGCGCCGCCACCGACAAGGCCGTCAAGCGGTTCCGCGCCCACGCCGAGAACGCGGAACTGCGGGACGAGATGGGCGAGAGTACTTCGCAGCGGCTCACGGCGATCCTGGACGCCCTCGACGGCCTGCCGTCCCTGAGGACCAGCGTCGAGCAGGGCACCGTAGACGTGCCCCGGACCCTCAACCAGTACAACGGCCTGGTCGACCCCTGTTTCACCCTGCTGTCCAACCTCCCCGCCCTCGACAACGTGGAGATGGACAAGCAGGGCCGCGCCCTGGTCAACGTCGGCCGCGCCCGCGAACTCCTCTCCCGCGAGGACGCCCTGTTCAGCGCCGTCCTCGTAGAGGGCCGGATCACCCGCGACGAGATCCGCGACTTCTCCGACCTCGTGGCCCAGCGCACCCTGATGTACGACATCAGCCTGCCGCTGCTGCCGGCCTCCGAGCGCGACCGCTTCGCCCGCTACTGGAAGAACGCGAACACCGCGCCACTGCGCTCCGTCGAACAGGCCGTCATCGCCTCCGCCCCCGGCGACCCCGGCGGCGTCACCGCGAAGACCTGGGACAGCGCCGTCGAACCCGTGCTCTCCGACCTCCGCGACCTCAGCATCGAGGCCGGCGACCGTTATCAGGACCGGGTCCAGCCCCTGGCCACCGACGTCATCCTCAAAGCCGTCACCGCCGGTGTCCTCGGCCTCATCGCTCTCCTGCTCTCGCTCTTCATGTCCATACGCATCGGCCGGGTCCTCATCCGTGACCTGCGCCGGCTCCGCCAGGAGGCCCACGACACCGCCGGAGTGCGGCTGCCCAGCGTGATGCGCCGCCTCGCCGCGGGCGAACAGGTCGACGTGGAGACCGAGGTGCCGCGGCTGGAGTACGACAAGAACGAGATCGGCGAAGTCAGCCAGGCCCTCAACACCCTGCAGCGAGCCGCCGTCGAGGCAGCCGTCAAACAGTCCGAACTCCGCAGCGGCATCTCCGAGGTCTTCGTCAATCTCGCCCGCCGCAGCCAGGTCCTGCTCCACAAGCAGCTCACCCTCCTCGACGCCATGGAGCGCCGGACCGACGACACCGACGAGCTCGCCGACCTGTTCCGCCTGGACCACCTGACCACCCGTATGCGCCGGCACGCCGAGGGCCTCGTCATCCTCTCCGGCGCCGCCCCGTCCCGGCAGTGGCGCAAGCCCATCCAGCTCATGGACGTCGTCCGCGCCGCCGTCGCCGAGGTCGAGGACTACGAGCGCATCGAGGTCCGCCGACTGCCCCGCGTGGCCGTCACCGGTCCCGCCGTCGCCGACCTCACCCATCTCGTGGCCGAACTCCTGGAGAACGCCACGGTGTTCTCGCCCCCGCACACCGCCGTGCAGGTCCTCGGCGAGCGCGTCGCCAACGGCTTCACCCTGGAGATCCACGACCGCGGTCTGGGCATGGCGGCCGAGGCACTCCTCGACGCCAACCTGAAGCTCGCCGAGACCCCCGACTTCGAACTCTCCGACACCGACCGGCTCGGTCTCTTCGTGGTCAGCCGGCTCGCCCAGCGGCAGAAGGTCCGCGTCTCCCTCCAGCCGTCGCCGTACGGCGGCACCACGGCCGTGGTCTTCATCCCCGACGCCCTGCTCACCGACGACGTCCCGGACACCAACGGCATCGGCTTCCGTCTCGACCGCGTCCACCCCAGCCGGGAGGCCGAGCTGGAGGAGGAGCGCAAGGCCGCGCTCTCCCAGGTGCCGGTCCGGCTGCCGGGGCTGTCCGCCGGCATCCTGGACGGCCCGGTGGAACTGGAGGCACCCGTCGACCTGGACCACCCGCTCGACGACTTCCGAGGTGTCCTGGACGACGAGGACGGCGAGCAGGGCGGTCTGTTCCGGCGCCGCTCGCTCACCGGCTTCGCCGACGAGCAGCGGCCGGCGCGGGAGGGAGAGCGACCGCAGGTCCCGCTCACCGACCCCGACCCGACGGTCGGCCCCGTACCGCTGCCGCAGCGCCGGACGCCGCATCTCGTCAGCTCGCACGGCCGCCCGGTGGCGCTCCCGAGGTCCGGGCGCCCGGACGATGAGCACGCGCAGAGCCGGGAACCGGGGAACGCGGACAGCCGGCCGCTCACCGCCCTGCCACAGCGCCGTCGCACCACGGCGCCGAACGGCACGGGCCCGACGACCCCGCAGATCGCCGCAGGCGAACCCACCCCACGTACGGACACGGCGACCGACCAGGCAGAATCGGCACCGAGCCCGCTGCCCCGTCGAGTCCGGCAAGCCAGTCTGGCACCGCAGTTGAAGGACGGCCCCGAGCGGCGGGGCGAGCGCGACAGAGCCCGCTCCCCGAAGGGGCCGGACCTCACCGAACGCGACGCCGACGAGGTACGCAGTCGTATGGCCTCGCTCCAGCGGGGGTGGCAGCGGGGCCGAGAGGAGAACGTCGAGGGCGACGATGCCCGGGACGTCTCAGCACCACGAGGAACGAAGGGGGACGGTCGATGACCGCACCGAAGGCCGAAGGGCCCACCGCGAACGGCACGTCCGGCGAGCTGAACTGGCTCCTGGACGACCTGGTGGAGCGCGTCGCCAGCATCCGCAAGGCGCTCGTGCTCTCCGGCGACGGACTGCCCACGGGCGTCTCCAAGGACCTCACCAGAGAGGACAGCGAGCACCTGGCCGCGGTCTCCTCCGGATTCCACAGCCTCGCCAAGGGCGTCGGCCGCCATTTCGAGGCGGGCAACGTCCGGCAGACCGTCGTAGAACTCGACGAGGCCTTCCTGTTCGTCACCGCCGCCGGTGACGGCAGTTGCCTCGCCGTCCTCGCGGACGCGGGCGCCGATATCGGGCAGGTCGCCTACGAGATGACGCTCCTGGTCAAGCGGGTCGGTGCACATCTGGGCTCCGCTCCGCGCAACGATGTGCGCCAGGGCGGGTAGTGGGATGGCATGAGCCGAGACGGTCAGGGAAGCAGCCACTGGTTCGACGACGCCGCCGGACCGGTGGTCCGTCCGTACGCGATGACACGGGGCCGCACCAGCCACGCGGTCCAGCACCGCCTCGATCTGATCGCGGTGGTCGTCACGGAACCGCACGTGGACGACCCGGAGGAGGACCACTCGCTCGCCCCGGAGCACGTCCGGATCGTCGAGCTCTGCCGTGACACCCCGCAGACGGTGGCCGAACTGGGTGCCGAGCTCGACCTGCCCGTCGGGGTGATCCGCGTCCTCGTGGGAGACCTCGTGGACGAGGAATTGGTCCACGTGACACGTCCCGTACCACCCGCCGAGCTGGTGGACGAGAGTATTCTGCGCGACGTGATCAACGGCCTCCGGGCGCTCTGAGCAGCGCGGAAGCGGAGTGAAGACGTGACAGGCTGGCAGTTCTGGGTCGACCGGGGCGGTACGTTCACCGACCTCGTCGCGTGCCGCCCGGACGGCCGCCTGCTCACGCACAAACTCCTCTCCGACAACCCCGCGCGGTACGCGGACGCGGCCGTCGCGGGGGTCCGGGAACTCCTCCACGGCTCCGACGCCCCCATCGAGGCCGTCCGCATGGGTACCACCGTCGCCACCAACGCCCTCCTGGAGCGCACCGGCGAGCGCACCCTCCTCGTCATCACCCGGGGCTTCCGCGACGCCCTGCGCATCGCCTACCAGAACCGGCCCCACATCTTCGCCCGCGAGATCGAACTCCCCGAGCCGCTGTACGAGCGGGTCGTCGAGGCCGACGAGCGCATCGCCGCCGACGGCACGGTGCTGCGTGCCCCTGACCTGGACGCCCTGGCCGAAGACCTCCGCTCGGCGTACGACGACGGCATCCGCGCGGTCGCCGTCGTCTGCATGCACAGCCACCTCCATCCCGCCCACGAACAGGCGATCGGCGAGCTGGCCGCCCGTATCGGCTTCCCCCAGATCTCGCTCTCCAGCGAGGTCAGTCCCCTCATGAAGCTCGTCCCACGCGGTGACACGGCCGTCGTCGACGCCTACCTGTCGCCCGTGCTGCGCCGCTACGTCCGGCACGTCGCCGACGAACTGCGGGGCGTACGGCTGATGTTCATGCAGTCCAACGGCGGGCTCGTCGAAGCCGGACAGTTCCGTGGCAAGGACGCCATCCTCTCCGGACCCGCCGGCGGCATCGTGGGCATGGCCCGCATGTCCCAGCTCGCCGGCTTCGACCGGGTCATCGGCTTCGACATGGGCGGCACCTCCACCGACGTCTCGCACTTCGCGGGCGAGTACGAGCGGGTCTTCACCACGCAGCTCGCCGGCGTACGACTGCGGGCGCCCATGCTGGACATCCACACCGTCGCCGCGGGCGGTGGCTCGGTCCTGCACTTCGACGGCTCCCGCTACCGCGTAGGGCCGGACTCGGCGGGCGCGGACCCGGGCCCCGCCTGCTACCGGGGCGGCGGCCCCCTCACCGTCACCGACGCCAACGTCATGCTCGGGCGCATCCAACCCGCCCACTTCCCCCGTGTCTTCGGGCCCGACGGCGAACAGCCGCTCGACGCCGCCCTGGTCCGCGACCGCTTCGCCGACCTCGCCCGCGAGATCCGCGACCACACCGGGGACGACCGCACGCCCGAGCAGGTCGCCGAGGGCTACCTGCAGATCGCCGTCACCAACATCGCGGGCGCCGTCAAGCGGATCTCCGTCCAGAAGGGCCACGACGTCACCCGCTACGCACTCACCACCTTCGGTGGCGCGGGCGGACAGCACGCGTGCAAGGTCGCCGACTCGCTCGGCATCCGCACCGTCCTCGTCCCGCCCATGGCGGGCCTGCTCTCCGCCCTCGGCATCGGCCTGGCGGACACCACCGCCATGCGTGAACAGTCCGTGGAGGCCCCACTGGAGCCGGCCTCGATGCCCGGCGTCCTGAAGACCGCCGACGACCTGGAGAGCGCCGCCCGCGCCGAACTCCTCGCCGAGGACGTCCCCGAAAACCGGATCCGGGTCGTCCGCCGCGCCCAGCTCCGCTACGACGGCACGGACACCGCCCTCACCGTCGAACTCACCGCGCCCGACTCCATGCGGCGCGCCTTCGAAGAACGTCATCGCGCCACGTACTCCTTCACCCTCGACCGACCGATCGTCGTCGAAGCCCTCTCCGTGGAAGCCACCGGCCTCACCACACCCCCCGATCTCTCCGCCCTCGCCCCGTACGAAGGCCGTACCGCCGATCCGCGGACGGTCAGCCTCCACACCGGCGGTGCCTGGCACGACGTGCCGCTGCACCGCCGCGAGGAGCTGCCCCCCGGCGAAGCCGTCACCGGCCCCGCTATCATCGCCGAGGCCGGCGCGACGACCGTCGTGGACGACGGCTGGCGAGCCGCGACCACCCACGACGGGCATCTGGTCATGGAACGCGCCGCGATCACGGAGAGTTCCGATCACGGCACGAAAAGTGATCCGGTTCTGCTGGAGGTCTTCAACAACCTCTTCATGTCCATCGCCGAACAGATGGGCGCCCGCCTGGAGTCCACCGCCCAGTCGGTCAACATCAAGGAACGCCTCGACTTCTCCTGCGCCCTCTTCGACCCCGACGGCAACCTGGTCGCCAACGCCCCCCACATCCCCGTGCACCTGGGCTCCATGGGCACCAGCGTCAAAGAGGTCATCCGCCGACGCGGAGCCGCCATGCGCCCGGGCGACACCTACGCGGTCAACGACCCGTACCACGGCGGCACCCACCTGCCCGACATCACGGTCATCACCCCCGTCTTCGACACGGAGGGTGACCACATCCTCTTCCACGTCGCCTCACGCGGCCACCACGCCGAGATCGGCGGCATCCAGCCGGGCTCCATGCCGGCCCACAGCCGCACCATCGACGAGGAGGGCGTCCTCTTCGACAACTGGCTCCTCGCCGAGAACGGCCGCTTCCGCGAACAGGAGACCCTCCGCCTGCTCACCGAGGCCCCGTACCCCTCCCGCAACCCCGGGACCAATCTCGCGGACCTGCGCGCCCAGATCGCCGCCAACCAGAAGGGCGTCGACGAAGTCACCCGCATGATCGACGACTTCGGACTCGACGTCGTGCAGGCGTACATGAGGCACGTCCAGGACAACGCCGAGGAAGCGGTACGCCGTGTCATCGACGCCCTGGACGACGGCGAATACGCCTACGAGACCGACTCCGGCGCCGTCATTCGCGTGGCGGTGCGCGTGGACCGGGAGAACCGCTCCGCGACCATCGACTTCACCGGCACCTCCGCGCAGCTCGCAGGCAACTTCAACGCCCCCTTCGCAGTGGTCAACGCGGCCGTCCTGTACGTCTTCCGCACCCTCGTCGCCGACGACATTCCGCTCAACGACGGCTGTCTGCGCCCCCTGAACATCGTCGTACCACCCGGCTCGATGCTCGCCCCCGAACCCCCGGCCGCCGTCGTCGCGGGCAACGTCGAGACCTCGCAGGCCATCACCGGCGCCCTCTACGCCGCCCTGCGGGTCCAGGCCGAGGGCTCCGGCACCATGAACAACGTCACCTTCGGCAACGAACGCCACCAGTACTACGAGACCGTCGCCTCCGGCTCCGGCGCGGGCGACGGCTTCCCGGGCGCGCCCGTCGTACAGACCCACATGACCAACTCCCGCCTCACCGACCCCGAGGTCCTGGAGTGGCGCCTGCCCGTCCGGCTCGACGAGTTCGCCGTCCGGCGGGGCAGCGGTGGGGCGGGACAATGGCGCGGCGGTGACGGAGCCGTACGCCGTATCCGCTTCCACGAGCCCATGACCGTCTCCACGCTGTCGCAGCACCGCAGGATCCCGCCCTACGGGATGGCCGGCGGCGCTCCCGGAGCCCTCGGCGCCAACCGGGTGGAGCGCGCGGACGGCGACGTCGTGGAACTCGGCGGAAGTGATTCGCTGGACATCGGCCCCGGCGACGTACTAGTCATCGAAACCCCCGGCGGTGGGGGCTACGGTCCACCGCCGAGCGACAACCATCCAGCAGGAGAAGAGACCGATGATCCTCGGGCGCACTGAGCGCGGCAAACCTCCCGTCGAGCCCGTCACGCTCAAGATTCTCGTGGCCGGCGGCTTCGGTGTGGGCAAGACGACCTGCGTCGGCGCGGTCAGCGAGATCAAGCCGCTGCGCACCGAGGAGGTGCTCACCGAGGCGGGCCGCCCGTACGACGACACCAGCGGCGTGGAGAACAAGTCGACCACCACCGTCGCCATGGACTTCGGACGCATCACCCTGCGCGAGGACCTGGTCCTGTACTTGTTCGGGACACCCGGCCAGGACCGCTTCTGGTTCCTGTGGGACGAGTTGGCCACCGGTGCCCTGGGCGCCGTGGTGCTCGCCGACACACGGCGCTTGGAGGACTGCTTCGCCGCCGTCGACTACTTCGAGCGCCGCTCCATACCGTTCGTGATCGGCGTCAACTGCTTCGAGGGCGCCGCGCGCTACCCGGCCGAGACCGTCCGCCAGGCCCTCGACCTCGACCCCGACGTGCCGGTCGTGCTGTGCGACGCGCGTCAGCGCGAATCGGTCAGGGACGTCCTCGTCGCCGTCGTCCGGCACGCCATGACGCACGCGGCGGAGCAACGCCAGACCGTCACCACATGAGAGACGGCCCGTACCCCCGCCGACCGGGGTACGGGCCGTCGCTTCTGGGACACGCGCGCGTGGACCCCGCTTTCAGCTTCCGTCGTCCTCGTGCCAACCGAAGCTCTTCTCCACCGCCTTGCGCCAGTTGTGGTATTCGCGGTCACGGACGGAGGCCTCCATGGCCGGCGTCCACTCGACGTCCTTCTGCCAGTGCGACTTCAGCTCGTCCAGGTCGTTCCACACCCCGGTCGCGAGCCCGGCGGCGTACGCGGCGCCCAGGCAGGTCGTCTCCGAGACCTTGGGGCGGATCACCGGCACGTCGAGGACGTCCGCCTGGTGCTGCATCAGGAGGTTGTTCTTGGTCATGCCGCCGTCGACCTTGAGGGCCGTGATGCGCACCCCCGAGTCCTGGAACATGGCGTCCACCACCTCACGCGTCTGCCAACTCGTCGCCTCCAGCACCGCCCGCGCGAGATGCGCCCTGGTGACGTACCGCGTCAACCCGGTGATGACGCCGCGTGCGTCCGAGCGCCAGTAGGGCGCGAACAGGCCCGAGAACGCGGGCACGATGTACGCGCCGCCGTTGTCGTCGACGCTCGCCGCCAGGGGCTCGATCTCGTCGGCGGTACGGATGATGCCGAGCTGGTCGCGGAACCACTGCACCAGGGCGCCCGTGATCGCGATCGACCCCTCCAGGCAGTACACCGGGGCCTCGCCGCCGATCTTGTACCCCATGGTCGTGAGCAGCCCGCTCTTCGACGGCACGGGCCGGCTCCCGGTGTTGAGCAGCAGGAAGCTTCCGGTGCCGTACGTGTTCTTCGCGGTGCCCACGTCGTAGCAGGCCTGCCCGAACACCGCCGCCTGCTGATCGCCGAGCGCCGACGCGACGGGGACGCCCGCGAGGGGGCCCACAGCCGTGCCGTACACCTCGGCGGAGGACCTGATCTCCGGGAGGACCGCTTCCGGGACGTTCATCGCGGAGAGGATCGACGTGTCCCACTGGAGGGACTCCAGGTTCATCAGCATGGTGCGCCCGGCGTTGGTGACGTCGGTGACGTGTTGTCCGCCCTCCGTGCCACCGGTCAGGTTCCAGATCAACCAGGAGTCGATCGTGCCGAAGGCGATCTCGCCGCGCTCGGCGCGGGCCCTGAGCCCCGGGACGTTGTCGAGCAGCCAGGCCGCCTTCGGACCGGAGAAGTAGCTGGCCAGCGGCAGCCCGGTCTGCTCACGGAAACGATCCTGCCCGTCCGCGCCGCCGAGTTCGTTGCAGAGCGCGGACGTTCGCGTGTCCTGCCAGACGATCGCGTTGTGCACGGGCTTGCCGGTGGCGCGGTCCCACAGGACCGTCGTCTCGCGCTGGTTGGTGATGCCGAGCGCGCTGATCCGGTCCGCGCGCAGACCCGCCTTGGCGATCGCCCCGGCGACCACCGCCTGCACCTTCGACCAGATCTCGGTGGCGTCGTGTTCCACCCAGCCGGGCTTGGGGAAGATCTGGCGGTGCTCACGCTGGTCGACGGCGACGATCGCGCCGTCCTGGTCGAAGATGATGCAGCGGCTCGAAGTGGTGCCCTGGTCGATGGCGGCGACGTACTTCTGGGCGTTGTCCGGCATGACATCCCCTTACGTCTTACGTCGGTTGCGTCAGAAGGCTGCGTTGTAGATGAGGCCCGCGAGACCTCCGCCGACCAGGGGGCCGGCGACCGGGATCCAGGCGTAACCCCAGTCGGAGGTGCCCTTGTTGGGGATCGGCAGAAAGGTGTGCACGATGCGCGGGCCGAGGTCACGCGCCGGGTTGATCGCGTAGCCGGTGGGCCCGCCCAGGGAGAGGCCGATGCCGACGACCAGGAACGACACCAGCAGGAGCGAGATGCCGGAGCCGTAGATTCCGGCCTCTTCGCCGGGGATCTGGCCGATGCCTATGCCGGTGTTCCGCCCGAAGGCGAGGATCGGCAGCACCAGGGCGATCGTCGCGATGATCTCGGTGATCAGGTTGGCGGCCGGGTTCCGGATCTCCGGGATGGTGGAGAAGATGCCGAGAGTCGGTGTCGGCTCGTCCGCCGTTCCCTCCGTGGTGCCTTCCTTGCGGATGTTCGCCTGGAACTGCACGAGGTAGACCAGGTACGCGAGGACCGCACCGAGCATCGCGCCCACCATCTGGCCCAGCAGATAGACCCAGACCTTGTCCCACGTCCCCGTGTCGACCGCGATGCCGATGGTCACCGCGGGGTTGAGGTGCCCGCCCGACAGGGGAGCGGCGGTGTAGGCGCCCGCCAGGACGGCGAAGCCCCAGCCGAACGCGATGACGATCCACCCCGAGGCCCTCGACTTCGAGAACCTGAGGGTGACGGCGGCGCACACACCGGCGCCGAACAGAATCAGGATCGCCGTACCGATGACCTCACCGACGAAGATGTCTCCGTTGCTCATGGCGGCTCCTAGGCCCCGGCCCGGAGCGATCGACCCCGGACCTTCCGTGCAGGGTGCGTTCCCATGGCTACTTCAGCCGAAGGCAGGGAGGTCCCGCGCCCCGCCCGGCGTCCGTGACGAGCGTGCCGTCGCAGCCGAATCGCCCGTGGGGGATGGCCCGTCGCGCAGACGGGGAGCCCGAGCGGCACAGTGCACAAAGATGCCCGAATGCGGCGATGCCGACCGACACCGGAAGTGTTCACCGGCGTACAAGGGGCGTCAAGAACACGGACGGCAACGGCTGGAGGCGGCTACGGGGCGCACACGCCCGCGCGACGGCGGACCCGCGCTCGTGAGGGCTCGGGCGGAGCCGGGCTCTCGTCCGCTGGAACTGCCGCTTCAGCGTGCGGGCATGGTTACCGTGCCCCCTTGTCCCGGCTGCGCCGGGCACCCCCTGGCCTTCAGCCAGGGGGCAGTTGGACAACAGTACGAAGCCGCTGGTCGGTGCCGCCCGGATCACTCCGCCCCCGATCACGACAGCCTCGGCACCGCGCAGGACCTCGTGCCCCGGCGACCCGGCCCGCCCGGTGGCCGCCGCAGCCGCCCAGGCGACAACCCTGGTGACAAGCGCCGTGCTCGCCCTGCCGCAGCCGACGGGGGACGCCGAGACGGCGCCGATGCACCCAACTGCCCCTGCCCAGCGCCCTGGCCGCCTTCGCCTCCGTGACGGGCAGCCGAGCGGGCGGCGCGAACCACTCACCCCGCGCCAACCGCCCGCCGGCCACGCCACCACGGCCGACCGGGCACCTCACCGGACCGCGATCACCGCCGACCCGTGCCCGAACAGCCCCTGGTTCGCGCTGATCCCGACGCGCGCGCCCGCGACCTGACGGTCACCGGCCTCGCCGCGCAACTGCCGAACCAGCTCGCACACCTGGGCGATCGCCTGCGCCGGAACCGCCTCCCCGAACGAGGCGAGCCCGCCGCTGGCGTTCACCGGTATTCGCCCGCCCAACGCCGTCACGCCGTCCCGGAGGAGCTTCGCGCCCTCACCCTCGCCGCACAGCCCCAGGTCCTCGTACCACTGCAACTCCAGCGCCGTGGACAGGTCGTAGACCTCGGCGAGCGACAGGTCGTCGGGCCCGATGCCCGCCTCCTCGTACGCCGCCCGCGCGATCGACTCCCGGAACGTCTCGGCAGTGGGCTCCACCGTGGCCGCGGAGTCGGTCGCGATGTCCGGCAGGTCCAGCACGGTGTTGGGATAGCGAGGCGTCACCGTGGACACCGCCCGTATCCGTACGGGCTCGGCCGCGCCGTGCCGCCGCGCGAACTCCATGTTGGACAGCACGAGCGCGGCGCCACCGTCCGAAGTCGCACAGATGTCCAGCAGCCGCAGTGGATCCGCGACGACGGCGGAGGCCGCGACATCCTCGGCCGTGACCCGCTTTCGGTACCGCGCGTACGGATTGAGCGCCCCCATCGCGGAGTTCTTCACCTTGACCCGCGTGAAATCCTCCGGCGTGTCTCCGTGCACCGCCATCCGCCGCCGCGCATACAGCCCGAAATAGGTCGGATTGGTCGCCCCGAGGACCCTGAACCGCAGCCAGTCCGGATCGTCCGGCCGATCACCGCCCGCCGGCCGGAAGAACCCCTTCGGAGCCGAGTCCGCGCCCACGACGAGGACCACGTCCGCCAGCCCGGCGAGGATCTGGGCCCGCGCTGCGCCGACCGCCTGCGCCCCCGACGCGCAGGCCGCGTACACACTCGTGACTCGCGCCCCCTGCCACCCCAGAGCCTTGGCGAAGCTCGCCCCCGCCACGTACCCGGGATAACCGCCCCGCACCGTGTCCGCCCCGATGATCGAGTCGACGTCCCGCCAGTCGACCCCCGCGTCCTCCAGCGCCGCGCGCGCGGCCACCGTCCCGTACTCGACGAAACTCCTTCCCCACTTGCCCCACGGGTGCATGCCCGCGCCGAGCACCGCCACCTCACCCGTCATGCCGTCACCCCCGTCGGCCGCCAATGCCATGTCGTCCAGGTCGTCTCCGCGTCCTCGTTGAGCACACCGGGGACGACCTCCACCTCCATGCCCACCGTCAGATCGGCGACGGTGACCCCGGGAACGGCCTGCCCCAGCACCACGATGCGCTCTGCGGCCAGTTCCACAGCGATCAACGCGTACGGCTCCCACGGAAGTTCCGGATCGGACACGTACGGTGACGGAGGCCGGTACCGGCCATCGGTGTACGACCACACCCGGCCCCGCCGTGACAGCGGCACCTCCCGCAGGTCCCCGCCAGGGCAGCCCGGGTTGCGGCAGTGCACGTCCTCTCGCGGGAAGAACACCGAGGCACAGGCCGAACAGCGTGTGCCCAGCAAACGGAAGTCGCCGCCCTCTCCGGTGAACCAGCCGGCGACCACAGGTGTGCGTTGACGCGACAAAGCCCCTCCCCGGCAGCAGACCTGATGGATCGTCAGATATGTCGTCCGAAGTCTGTCATGGGCAAAACGAATTGGGCAGGTTCCCGGGAGAACCAACAGACCCCTGCCGGCGTC
>NZ_AEJC01000400.1 GCF_000317595.1 Streptomyces ipomoeae 91-03
CCCGCCGTATGCCCCCGCCAGGGCGTGGAACGACTGCTTCGGTTCCCAGTGCCAGTCGGATTCGGGGTCGTCGGGGCGGTCCCTGAGCGGCTTCACCAGGGCGTAGCTCGCCATGTCGAGGTCGTAGCGGGGGTCGTCGGGGCGATGGGGGGAGTCCGGGCTGATGAAGGTGAAGGCGTGGGCGGCGTACAGGCCCATCGCCTCGAAGGCGGCGAGGACATCGGTGACGTACGCGGCCTGGACGCGCTCGCTGCGCTTCAAGTGGCCCTTGATCCGCGGGGGTTCGGCGCGGAAGTCGACCATGCTCCACCCCATCCCGGCGTCCTGCGGCGCGCCTTCGAAGGTGCAGCAGCCGAACTCCTGGATGGAGAGGGGCT
Source organism: Streptomyces ipomoeae 91-03 (assembly GCF_000317595.1). Taxonomy (GTDB): domain Bacteria; phylum Actinomycetota; class Actinomycetes; order Streptomycetales; family Streptomycetaceae; genus Streptomyces; species Streptomyces ipomoeae. Next base: position 378 of record NZ_AEJC01000400.1, read on the forward strand.
TCCCGGGGCGGACATGGCGCCGGAGGTCGCGGATGTAGGCGGAACGGCCGCGGTGGTAGCCGTAGTAGTCGAGGCCGACGATGTCGAAGAGGTCCCAGTCGACCTCCTCGTCCTCGGCCGCCGCGTAGGTGAGGGGGCCGTGGAAGACGGAACGGGCGACCCCGGCCGCGCGTGCCGTGAAGTCGTGGACGCGGCGGGCCGCCTCCACCGGGTCGAAGTTGCCCGCGAGCAGGTTCTCGATCCGCTCCAGGATGTCGTCGCCGGGCACGATCCCGGGCAGGAAGATCAGGAACTCGCAGCCCACGCTCAGATGCACGTCGAGGCCCTGCCGACGCAACCGCTCCGCGAACCGCCCCGTCTCGGCGAGATGATCGAGGATCTCCCGCTCCGGTACGCCGCCGAGGGTCGGCTCCAGCCAGACGTTCAGACCGCGCTCGGCCGCCTCCGCCGCCGTGCGCGTGAGCCGCTCCACACCGTCGCCGGTGACCTTCACGGAGTCGGCGCGCAACTCGTGCCGGATCGCCCGCATGTCCCGCCGGACGCGCTCGGCACTCCACCGCGTGGCAGGGATGTCGCCCTCCCCGACCTCGTACACGACACTCCGGTACGACAGCCCGCGCCGGCCGCCCTTGCCTCCGGCCCGGGTTTCCTCGGCTTCCCGTGGCCTCAGCATGCCGACCATCGCGGCGGCCTTGGTCGTCGGTAACGCCATGGCTCCCGCGGCTCCCGCCGTCAGCCCCAGAAAACGTCCCCTGGTCATCCTCATCGCCGTCTCCTCCCCGTTTCTCCCCGTGGGTCTTCAGTGTGGGGAGGGGGAGGGCGCGTCGTAGTCGGCCGATGGTCTATGGGCGGACGCCGAAGGGATGAGACTCCGCCGACGTTCGGGGGTTCGTGGTGGCGTGTGTCAGAGGGACGCCAGGTAGGTGTGCAGGTGGCCCGCTCCTTCGAGCATCGCTCTGGTGCGGGTGGTGAGGGTGATGGTGCGGGCGGCGATCGCGGAGCGGAGGGCTTCGGTGCTGCCCTCGCGGCGCAGGCCGTCGAGGACGGGGCGGATCTGGTCGAGGAGGTAGTGGTTGCGGCGGAGGGCGAGGATGAAGCGGGCGTCGCGTATCTCGTCGGGCGTGTAGTGGCGGTAGCCGGTGCCGGGTTCGCGGCGCGGGGACAGCAGACCGGCGGCCTCCCATACGCGCAGGGTCGAGGTGCGGACGCCGAGCAGCGCCGCGACCTCGCCGATCAGCAGATCGGGGCCCGGTACGTCCTCCTCCGGCGGCTCCCCGGCCAGCGTCCGCAACGCCTCGCCCGCCGCCCGAAGCGAGACCCGCTCCTCGTGCAGCGCCGCGTGCGCCGCGTCCACCAGCGCCAGCGCCCCCGGTACGTCGCCCTCGTGCGCGGTCCGCAGAATCACCGCCGCCGCCACCGCCCCGTACCCCATCGCCATCGCCCGGTACGTCAGCAGCGCCTGCCGGTGCGCCTCCCCGAAGACCCGGTAGCCCGACTCCGTACGCGGCACCGGGGGAAGGACGCCGGCCTCCTCGTAGTTGCGGATCTGCTGGGTGGAGACACCGGAGAGCCGGGCCAGGTCCACGGGACGGAGGCGGACGGGGGTTGGTTCAGGGGGGTGTTCGGGCATCGGGTCGAAGACTAGGACTGTTCTGGTGTGACCGGAACCACAGGGACGGGTGGCGGGACGCGGACAGGGGAGGGTGTGGAACTTTCTCTGCGCGCCCGGATACGGGCCGGTGATCCGCAGGCGTTCGCCCAGCTCTTCCGTGCGCATGCCCGGGCGGTGTACAGCCACGCCGCACGGCTGACGGCCGAGGGTTTCGTTTTCCTGCGCCTCTTCCTACGCCTCGTCGCCCGCCGCCCGCAGGAGCAGCTTGCCCACGCTGCGGCGCGTACCCATCAGGCGGTGGGCCTCCGCCGCCTCCTCCAGCGGGAACTCCGCCGTCACCGGCAGCGATACGACGCCGTCGACGACCGTGGCGAAGGCCCGCTCGGCGATCGTGCGGAGTTCGGCGGGGGCCGACTCGGCCAGGGCCAGGATGGAGAAGCCGGAGACGGTCAGACCGAGGCCGTACAGCTCGGGCCGGCCCACGGTCCACGGCTCGGCCCCGCTCGCGTTGCCGAAGGAGACCAGGCGGCCGAAGGGGGCGAGGGAGGCCAGGCCGGCGCGGAGCGTGTCGCCGCCGACCGGGTCCAGGACGAGGTCCACGCCACGGCCGCCGGTCGCGGCACGTACCTCGTCCACGAAGGCGGTGGGGTCGGTGTGGGCCGCAGGGGGCGCGTCGGCGGATGTCGCCGTGCTGACGAAGATGTCGTCGTAGCCGTGGTCGAGCGCGTGCTTCGCCTTCGCCGCGTCCGACACCACGCCGTACACGGCCCCGGCGCCCGCCGCCTTCGCCAACTGGCCCACCACGGTGCCGATTCCACCAGCCGCGCCCTGGACGAGCACCGATTCGCCGGCCCGCAGCCGCCCCACCGAATGCACCAGCGCGTACGCCGTCGGCAGCACGGTGGGGAGTGTGGCGCCGGTGCGGAGGTCCATGCCCTCGGGGAGCGGGAAGACGGTCGTGGCGTCGGCCACGACGACATCGGCGTACGCGCCCGCGTCGGTCAACGCGGTCACCTGCTGTCCGACCGACAAGCCGTCGACGCCCGCGCCGAGCGCACGGACACGGCCGGAGACCTCAAGGCCGGGGCGGTACGGGAGCGCCGACACCCGGTAGCCGTCGGAACGGGCCTTGAGGTCGGCGAAGTTCACGCCCACGTACGCCGCGTCGATGGACACCTGCCCCGGGCCCGGCTCGGGGACGTCGACCTCCACGGCCGTCAGGACCTCGGGGCCGCCGTACTCCTGGAACTCGATCGCGCGCATGCCAAACTCCCCGCTCGACAGACTGTTTAATGAAAAGCGAACACTCGCGAGTGTGTGATTTTCGTCGAACACTCGGCAAGCGGGATGAGTGAGGGACGCAGGGCATGCCGGGAGATATGACGAGAGAGGGGGCGGGTGTGGTGGAACGTGCCGGTCATCGGGCCGCTCCCGAGCACACCCATCCCGACGACGTCCCGGTCCTCACCGCGCTGTCGGCCCTCGCCGATCCCGTACGTCTCACGCTCGTACGGGAGTTGGCCGGTTCTCCGGTGTGGACGCGGAGCTGCGGCAGCTTCGACGTGCCCGTCGGGAAGGCCGCGCTCAGTCATCACTTCGCCGTGCTGCGCGGGGCGGGGCTCGTGGAGCAGCGGGACGAGGGGCCCAAGCGGGTCAATCGCCTGCGGCGGGAGGAGTTCGACGCCCGCTTTCCGGGGCTGCTGGATCTGGTGCTGCGGGGCGAGTAGCCCGATCGGTCCGGGCGGGCGGTCCCGGCCACGGGCAGTCGTGCCGCCGGGGTGGCCGCACAACCAGGAACCACCCGCACCCGCGAGCGGCCGAACGCCTCTACGGGGATCAGGCGCCGCCGTCCTCCTCATCCCCGTGGCGGCCCTCGGCCAATGCCTGCCGCAACCGCCCCGTCGCCCCCCGCATGTGCTCGGCCATCGCCGCGCGGGCGGCGGTCGCGTCGCCCTTCTCCACCGCTTCGAAGATCGGTACATGGTCGGCGTACGCGACCTCGCGGGGGCGGACCGCGCCGGTGCGTTCGACCCAGCCGCGCTGGATCATGGTGCGCATGCCCTTGAGCATGTCGCGCAGGACGGTGTTCCCGGCCAGTTCGGCCAGCGCGGCGTGGAACGCGGTGTCCGCCTCGGCGAACCCCTCGTCGGGGCACTCGCGCATCGTCGCGAGCCGGGCGCGCAGCAGCTCGACCCCGGCCTCGTCGCGGGCCTCGGCGGCGAGACCGGCCACGACGACCTCCAGCTCGGCGCGGGCCCGCAGCATGTCGTTCGCGCCGCGCTCGCCGAGGACGAGGCCGAGCTCGAAGAGGCGGTAGAGGACGTCGGAGCCGGTACCGCGGAAGTAGGTGCCGCTGGACTGCCGGATCTCCAGCAGGCCCAGGAAGCCCAGGGACTTGATGGCCTCGCGCACGGTGGGCCGGTTGACCCCGAGCATCTCGGTGAGCTGACGCTCGGAGGGGATACGGTCCCCGGGCCGCACCTCACCGGACATCAGGTACTCGATGAGCCGACGCGAGACCTCGGCGGCCAGCGGCTCCCGAGGCTCGACCGTGATTCTCGAGAGTTCGGCCATGGATTCCCTCACTTCGGTACGGATGAACCGCCCCGAAGTCTAGTGAGCACCGGCCCACCGGTGAACCGGTTCGCCGGGCCGCTCCAGCGCTGTCGGCGGCCACGTCGGGGCTGAAGGCGACCGCGCCTCCCGCGCTACTCCCCGCCGTCCTTCTTCCCGTCCCCGGTGTCTCCCGTGTTCCCCTTCTCCCGCTCCTGCCGCTTCAGTTCCTCCTCGCGGCGGCGCAGGTCGGCCTCCCAGCTCTTCAGGAGGGACTCGTCCTTCTTGTTCTCCTCGGCGAGGGACTTCAGGAACTCGGGGTTGTCGTCGGGGGCCACGTACTCGATGCGGTGGTTGCGGTGCCACTCGGAAGGGGTGCGGCCGTTCGCGGGGACATGCCGCATCTTGCCCGCCGCCAGCCAGACGAGAGGGCCGACGATCCAGAAGAGCAGGATGATGAACACCCAGGCGATCTTGGGGAGGTGCTTCGCCTCGTCCTCGGGGGTGTTGAGGCAGTCGATGAACGCGTAGATCGTCAGCGCCAGCGGCACGAGGTACATCAACACCCTGAGCATGGAACGGCCCCCTGGAAGCGGTGACGGCGGTGCGGAGGCCGTACGCTTCGGCCCTCCGCCCATGATGACGGGACCGCGCGCCGGGCCCCGTGACGGGGTCAGGGTAGCCCCTCGGGGATACTTGACCCCATGGCTTACGACGATCTTCGCTCCCTGCTCCGCGCACTGGAACGCGAGGGCGATCTCAAGCGCATCAAGGCCGAGGTCGACCCTTGTCTGGAGGTCGGGGAGATCGTCGACCGGGTCAACAAGGCCGGCGGCCCCGCCCTGCTCTTCGAGAACGTGAAGGGCTCCGCCATGCCCCTCGCGATGAACGTCTTCGGCACCGACCGCCGCCTGCTGAAAGCCCTCGGCCTGAAGTCGTACGAGGAGATCAGCGGCAAGATCGGCGGCCTGCTCAAGCCGGAGCTGCCGCACGGGTTCGTCGGGGTCCGCGAGGCGTTCGGGAAGCTCGGCGCGATGACCCACGTACCGCCGAAGAAGGTGAAGGAGGCGCCGGTCCAGGAAGTCGTGCTCCACGGCGACGACGTGGACCTGGAGCAACTGCCCGCGCTGTTCACCTGGCCCAAGGACGGCGGCTCCTTCTTCAACCTCGGCCTCACCCACACCAAGCACCCCGAGACCGGCGTACGCAACCTCGGCCTCTACCGTCTCCAGCGCCACGACAAGCGCACCATCGGCATGCACTGGCAGATCCACAAGGACAGCCGCAACCACTACCAGGTGGCGGCGAAGCGGGGCGAGCGGCTGCCGGTCGCCATCGCCTTCGGGTGTCCGCCGGCCGTGACGTACGCGTCCACGGCCCCGCTTCCCGGCGACATCGACGAGTACCTGTTCGCCGGGTTCATCGCGGGCAGGCGGATCGAGATGGTCGACTGCAAGACGGTGCCGTTGCAGGTGCCGGCGCAGGCGGAGGTGGTGATCGAGGGCTGGCTGGAGCCCGGCGAGATGCTCCCCGAGGGCCCGTTCGGCGACCACACCGGTTTCTACACCCCGCAGGAACCGTTCCCCGCGTTGAAGATCGACTGCGTGACGATGCGGAAGCGGCCGTTGTTGCAGTCGATCGTCGTGGGTCGCCCGCCGACGGAGGACGGGCCGCTGGGCCGGGCCACGGAGAGGTTCTTCCTCCCCCTGCTGAAGATCATCGTGCCGGACATCGTGGACTACCACCTCCCCGAGTCGGGCGGGTTCCACAACTGCGCGATCGTCTCGATCGAGAAGAAGTACCCGAAGCACGCGCAGAAGGTCATGCACGCGATCTGGGGCGCCCACATGATGTCCCTGACCAAGCTGATCGTGGTCGTGGACGCGGACTGCGACGTCCACGACCTGCACGAGGTGTCCTGGCGGGCCCTCGGCAACACGGACTACGCCCGCGACCTGACGGTGGTGGAGGGCCCGGTCGACCACCTCGACCACGCCTCCTACCAGCAGTTCTGGGGCGGCAAGGCGGGCATCGACGCGACGCGGAAGTGGCCCGAGGAGGGGTACACGCGGGACGGGGGGTGGCCGGACATGGTGGAGTCGGATCCGGATACGGCCGAACGGGTGACAAGGCGCTGGAAGGAGTACGGCCTGTGAGCGGTGAGGCCATCCTTGGGGAGGGCAGCGCGAAGCCTCTCCGCAAGAGCGGAGGTGTACCGGCCTTCCTCCGCCTGGTGATGATCGAGCACTCGATCTTCGCGCTGCCCTTCGCGTACATCGCGTCGCTGACGGCGATGTACCAGCTGGACCGGAACATCCACTGGGGCCGTCTGCTGCTGGTCACCATCTGCATGGTGGGGCTGCGCACCTTCGCGATGGCGGTCAACCGGATCATCGACCGCGAGATCGACGCCCGTAATCCGCGTACGGCGCACCGCGAGTTGGTGACGGGCGAGATGTCCGTGCGCCACGCCTGGACGGGCGCCGTGGTCGCGGTCGTCATCTTCCTGGGCGCGGCGGCGCTCCTGAACCCCCTCTGCCTGGCCCTGGCCCCCGTCGCGGTGATCCCGATGGTGGTCTACCCCTACGGCAAACGGTTCACGAACTACCCCCAGGCGATCCTGGGTCTGGCCCAGGCCATGGGCCCGGTGGGCGGCTGGCTCGCCATCACCGGCTCCTGGTCCTGGGACGCGGTGATCCTGGGCCTGGCGGTCGGCATCTGGATCGGCGGCTTCGACCTCATCTACGCCTGCCAGGACGTCGACAGCGACCGGGAGTCCGGCGTCCTCTCGGTCCCGGCCCGCTTCGGCATCCCGGCGGCGGTGTGGGCGGCGCGCGTCTGCCACGCCCTGACGACGGCCCTGTTCATCTGGTACGCCCTGGCAACCGACGCGGGCGCGTTCTTCTGGCTGGGCCTGCTGATCGTCGCGGGCGCGTTCGTGTACGAGCACACGATCGTCAGGCCACGTGACTTGTCCCGCTTGAACCGGGCGTTCTTCAGCGTCAACGGCTTCATCGGCATTGCCCTGTTCGTGTGTGCGCTGCTGGATCTGTTGGTGCGGGGGCTGACCGTCTGATTAGCGTGCGGCCTACCATCGAGGGCAGGACCCCAGGGAGGACACCGTGACCGTCTCGGACCTTGACCGCCTGCACTCGCAGCTCAGCCGGTTCGAGGACATGTTCCCCGGCTATCGCATGGAGATTGTCGAGGGCAACATCATGATGAGTCCGGTCAAGCCCCACCACGCCAAGACCATCCGCTTGGTCTGGAACGCCCTTGAGGCTCAGCTGGGCGAGGAGTGGGATTTCGCCAGTGATGTTGCGTTCCCCTTCGACGATGAGAACGAGTTCTGCCCCGATCTGGCCCTTATCCCGGCGCCGGAGGCTGCGAAGAACGAGGGCGCGTATTCTCCCGATCTCATCGAGCTGGTCGTTGAAGTCGTCTCCCAAGGCAGCATCCGCCGCGACTACGAGGTGAAGCCCCGCTGGTACGCCTCCCGGGGTATCGCCAACTATCTGATCTTCGACCCCCTCAAGGGCCATGTCGTGACGATGTGGAACCCCGGCCCCGACGGTTACCGGGGCCGTGACACGATCCCGTACGGCGTCGATCTCACCGTCGACTCCACGCTCGGCAAGCTGATGATCCCCACCGACCGGCTGCCCGTGGACCCGAAGGCCCGCTCTACGGAGTGAGGGTCGGGCGGCGTGGTTCCCGGTGGCGGAACAGGTACGCCGCCACCGCCCCCGCCACCAGGCCGATCAGATGGCCCTGCCAGCTGACGCCCGTCTCCGTGGGGGCGAGGCCCGCGAGGACGGAGCCGCCCCAGACGGCGGCGATGAGGACGCCAACGGCCACGCCCGCGAGGCGGCGCTCGACGAAACCGCTGATCAGCAGGAAGCCGAAGAGGCCGAAGACGACGCCGGAGGCGCCGGCCGTGTTGGTGTTGTCGGGGGATATCAGCCATACCCCCAGGCCGTCGGCGACGATGATCAGTGCGCAGACCGCGGCGAAGCGGCGCAGCCCGCCCAGCGCGGAGAGGAAGCCCAGCACCAGCAGCGGCACGCTGTTCGCGGCGACATGGGCGAAGCCGAAGTGGATGAAGGACGCGGGGATCACGTCCACCAGCTCGGGCACCGAGCGCGGCATGATCCCGAAGTCGTCCAGCGCGTGACCGCTCGCCACGTCGATCACTTCGAGCAGCCACAGCAACGCCACCCAGCCCACCATCAGCTTGGCGGCGGCCTTCGCCCGCGCCCCGCGCGACCACTCCCGCCCCACACCCGGCGTCCCACGCACTCCACCCGACATGTCAACCCCCGACTCACCCGCACTCATCCGGACCACCTGGCCCCGACGCCTCATCGGGCCACCCGAACCCGACCGCACCCCGGACCACCCGCACCCGATGTCTCATCCGGACCGTGGCCGGACTCGGCTCGTCGCTTTGGGCTCGGCTTGTCTCTTCAGTGAAACGGCCGTGCCCCCTTGGCCGGTTCCCGTCCTGCGGCGCCGGATAGGCTCGGTGTCGTGAACCCAGTCAAGCCAGGAGAGACGCCGCGTACGCCTTGGATCGTAGGGGTCTCCGGCGCCTCCGGCACCCCATACGCCGCTGCCGTGCTGCGCGCGCTCCTCGCCGCCGGTGAGAGCGTCGACCTCGTGGTGTCCCGGGCGTCGCGGCTGACCCTGCTGGACGAGACGGGCATCTCCTTCCGTGACGCGCACTGGCGGGACGACCTGCGGGAATGGCTCTCCCTGGGCGCCGACGGCAAGCCGGGCACCTTCCCGGTGGACCTCGACGGCGACCGCGTACGGCACTGGAGCGCCGGCGATCTGGCCGCCGGGCCGTCCTCCGGCTCGTACCCGGTCAAGGGCATGCTGATCGTCCCCGCCTCCACGGCGTGCGTCGCGGGCGTGGCACTGGGCCTCAGCAAGGACCTGCTCCAGCGTGCGGCGAGCGTGACCCTCAAGGAACGCCGGCCGCTCGTCGTCGCCGTACGCGAAACCCCCCTGGGCGGGCAGATTTTGCGGCATCTGGTGACCCTGGACGACGCGGGCGCGACCGTACTGCCCGCCTCCCCGGCCTTCTACGCGGGGGCCACCCACATCCAGGACCTGGTGGACTTCGTCGCCGGACGGGTGCTGGACGCGGCGGGCGTCCCGCACACCCTGTACCGGCGCTGGGAGGGCGACGTCGGCGGAGCGCGCGCTTCCCGTATTACTTGAGTGACTTACTTGGGTCACCTACTTGGGTCACTTGGACTTGAGCGGTACTCGCTCACACTCCTCGCACCACTCTTACCGACAACTCAACTCTTCAGCGGAAGGCAACCGATCGCATGGACGCGGTGGACAGGCAGCTCATCCAGGCCCTGAGGGAGAACGGCCGGGCCTCCTACGCGGAGCTGGGACGCCTCGTCGGTCTGTCGGGACCCAGCGTCACCGACCGCATCAACCGGCTGGAGGCGGCCGGTGTCATCACCGGCTATCGCGCCACCGTCGACGCGGCCTCCCTCGGCCTCGGCGTGACCGCGCTCATCGGCATCTCCCTCTCCGACGCCGCCGATCACGAGGACGTGGCGAGCCGGCTGCGCGACCTGAACGAGATCGAGGACTGCTGGTTCATCGCGGGCGACGACTCGTTCATGCTCAAGGTGCGTGCCACGGACGTCGACGGTCTGGAGAAGACCATCCGCCGACTGTCCGGCACCAAGGGCGTGTCCCGGACCCGTACGACGATCGTGCTCTCCACGAAGTGGGAGAACCGGGTGGGCGAGCTGCCGGAAGAGGCTTAGGCACGGAGCGCCGCATGGGGGCGGCTTCCGCCCGGAGGGCGGGGAGTACGGTTGCATCAGTTTTGTCTGTGAGGAGAGGCGGAGGTATGGACGTCGGGCTCAAGCGCGAGCTGGAGGACAAGGTCAGGGCCGGTGAGCGGCTGACCCGTGAGGACGGCATCGCGCTGTACGAGTCGGACGACCTGGCCTGGTTGGGCGGGCTGGCGCACGAGGTGCGGACGCGCAAGAACGGCGACGTCGTCCACTTCAACGTCAACCGCCACCTCAACATGACCAACGTGTGCACGGCCTCCTGCGCGTACTGCTCCTTCCAGCGCAAGCCGGGGGAGAAGGACGCGTACACGATGCGCATCGAGGAGGCCGTCAAGCTCGCCAAGGCGATGGAGAGCGAGAACCTCACCGAGCTCCACATCGTCAACGGGCTTCATCCCAACCTCCCGTGGCGCTACTACCCGCGCTCCCTGCGCGAACTGAAGGCCGCCCTCCCGAACGTGTCCCTGAAGGCCTTCACGGCCACGGAGATCCACCACTTCGAGACGATCAGCGGCCTGTCGGCGTCGGAGATCCTCGACGAACTGATCGACGCGGGCCTGGAGTCGCTCACCGGCGGCGGCGCCGAGATCTTCGACTGGGAGGTACGGCAGCACATCGTCGACCACCGCACCCACTGGGAGGACTGGTCGCGGATCCACCGCCTGGCGCACGAGAAGGGTCTGAAGACCCCGTGCACCATGCTCTACGGCCACATCGAGGAGCCCCGGCACCGCGTCGACCACGTCCTGCGCCTCCGTGAACTCCAGGACGAGACCGGCGGCTTCCAGGTCTTCATCCCGCTGCGCTACCAGCACGACTTCGTGGACATGAAGGACGGCAAGGTACGCAACCGGCTGCAGGCGCGCACGCAGATGGCGACGGGCGCGGAGGCCCTGAAGACCTTCGCCGTGTCGCGGCTGTTGTTCGACAACGTCCCCCACGTCAAGGTCTTCTGGGTCATGCACGGCGTCCAGACCGCGCAACTCGCGCTCCAGCACGGGGCCGACGACATGGACGGCTCGGTGGTGGAGTACAAGATCACCCACGACGCCGACAACTACGGCACCCCCAACAAGCTGACCCGAGAGGATCTGCTGGACCTCATCCGCGACGCCGGCTTCCGCCCGGTGGAACGGAACACGCGGTACGAGGTGATCAGGGAGTACGACGGCCCCGACCCGGCGCGACGGGAGTCCCCACAGCCGATGCGGGTCTGACCCCGGGCGCCACACCAGGGGCTGCGCCCCTTCGACCCCGCCGCGCCTTCGAGCTCGGGAGGGGTCGGTGCGTTGGTGGGTGCGGGTTGGGTGTGGTTG
>NZ_AEJC01000401.1 GCF_000317595.1 Streptomyces ipomoeae 91-03
AACATCCTCGCCACGAGATCGTCGACGCGATCCGCTACGTCGTGGACACCGGATGCAAGTGGCGGGCCCTGCCTGCGGACTTCCCGCCCTGGCGCACGGTCTGGGGGTTCATGGCCCGCTGGGCGGCGGCCGGGATCATCGGGCAGATCCGCGGCCATCTCGCCGGGCGGATCCGCCACGACATGGGCAAAGGCCCCGGAGCCGTGGCCACCGTGACCGACTCCCAGAGCGTGAAGACCGCCGAAACCGTCTCGAAGGTCACCCGCGGCTACGACGCGGGCAAGGAAATCAACGGCCGCAAGCGCCACCTGGTCGTCGACACCCGCGGCCTGCCCCTGATGGTCATGGCCACGCCCGCCGACCTGCACGACGCCGCGGCGGCCAAGGAAGTCCTCTTCCCCCTGCGCCTGACGCACCCCGGGATCACGATCGTCCGGGCCGACTCCGCTTACGCCGGGAAGCTCGTCGACCGGGCGAAACAGCACCTCAACCTCACGATCAAGCCGGTCAGCCGTCCCAAGACACCTCCGGCTTCGTCGTGCTGCCCCGCCGCTGGGTCGTCGAGAGGTCGCTCGTGTGGATGATGCACGCGCGCCGCCCTGCCAGGGACTACGAACGGCTCATCCAGCACTCCGAGACGCTGATCGCCTGGGCCGCCATCAGCCTCATGAGCAGGCGCCTCGCCCTCAGGGGCGCCACCCCCGGCCGGCCGGGGAAACCGACGCCGGCCGACACCTGACGGCACCGCTCGACAATCTCCGACACCTCGCCGCGTGACAGGACGTTCCAGGATCACAGGGAAACGCAGGTTTCCCGATCAGTCGCTCCCGGGTGCGTCCGGGTGGGCCGCGGGCTCGGGCAGGGGTTCGGTGTTGCGGCTGCTGAGGCCGTCGAGGGAGATCCGCAGGAGGCGGCGCCATTGGCCCGGGTGGCTGTCGCCGGTCGTCAGGACGGCCTGGCTCAGGGAGCTGCTGAGCAGGACCAGATCGGCGGTGGTGACGTCGGGGCGCAGCAGGCCGGCGTTCATGCAACGGGTGCGCAGCTCGTCGATGAAGGAGTAGCAGCGCTGGGCGCATGACCTGGTGGGGCCACCGGTGGTGGCGTAGCTCTCGACGACGGCACGGTTGCGGGCCTGCGTGGTGAGCATCTGCTCGAAGAAGCCGGTCAGCGCCTGCCACGGGTCTTCGGTGGCGGTGGCCTGCTGGTGGGCGGCGGTGAGCCAGGAGGTGAACTGCTGTTCAAGGACGGTGGCGAGCAGGTCGTCCTTGGTCGGGAAGTGACGGTAGAGCGTGCCCATGCCGACGCCGCTGCGCCGGGCGATCTCACGGACGTCGACGGTGCCGCCCTGCTCGGCGAAGACGGCGCCGGCCGCCTCCATGATCGCGGCGAGGTTGCGCTCGGCGTCGGCACGGCGACCGCGCCTGGCGGGCTGCCGGGGTGCGGGGGTCGGCTGTTCGGCAAGGGTCACGGCATTCAGGATACAGGGAACCGCAACATTGCGGAGCACTCGCTCCGGTTGTGCTACGTTCAAGAGGAGCACTTGCTCCGGTTCTGTGGTGCGAGAGGCCGACCCCGTCCCTCGCCTGCATGTTCCCGCCTGAGCTCGGCTCCCTACCGAACCACCGGCGGACCGCACGGTCCGCGAGACGAGGAGACCCCTTCCATGGCAACACTCGGCTTCATCGGCAGTGGCAACATCGGCACGCAGATCGCCCGGCTCGCGGTCGCGGCCGGTATCGACGTCGTGCTGTCCAACTCCCGTGGTCCCGAGACCCTGGCGGAGACGGTGGCGGAGCTCGGTGAGCGGGCCCGCGCCGCGACGCCCGAGGAGGCGGCCCGGGCGGGCGACTGGGTGGTGGTGAGCATTCCGCTGGCCGCCTACCGGAGCCTTCCCGCCGCCGCACTGGCGGGCAAGGTCGTGCTCGACACGATCAACTACTACCCGTTCCGCGACGGCCGCATCGAGGTCCTCGACTCGTCCAAGAACACCTGGCCGGCGCGAAGCTCGTCAAGGCGTTCAACAGCATCAGCGACTTTCACATCCCCGCGCTCGCCCGCCCCGCGGGCGCCGCCGACCGCACCGCCCTGCCCATCGCCGGCGACGACCCGCAGGCCAAGGCGAGTGCCGCGGACCTGATCAGCCGGCTGGGCTTCGACAGCGTCGACGCCGGCCTCCTGGCCGAGAGCTGGCGCTTCGAGCCGGAGACCGCTGCCTACGTGGTGCCGTACTTCGCCGACCTCACCGACATCAGGGCCTTCTGGGCACAGGTGGGCGAGGCCCTCCGCTCCGGCACCGCGCCGCAGACGCTGCCCTCCGCCGACTCGGGCGTCCCGCTGCCCGCAGCGCGGTTGCGCACCCTGCTCACCGACGCCTCCCGCGTGCTCACCGCCGACCGTGTGGTGGCCTGACCCCCTGAGGAGGCCTGACCGGTCCGACGCACCGGCTCTGCCCGGACAGGCCCCGCCCGAGTGGCCTGTCCGGGTTCATCCCACTTCTTGAGCGAAGGACGCATTTCATGAACATCTTGATCCTCGGTGCGACCGGCCCACCGGCCGCCATGTCGTCGATCTGGCCATCGCGGCCGGTGACACGGTCACCGTCCTGGCCCGCAGACCGGAGGCGCTGGAGGACCTGGCGGACCAGGTCGACGTGGTCGCCGGAGACGCCACCTCGCACAAGGATGTCGCCAAGGCCATGATCGGCCAGGACGTCGTCGTCTCGGCTCTCGGCAGGAGCACATCCGTGCGCGCCGACGACCTGTTCACCCGCGCCGCGGCGGCCGTGATCGACGCGGCCAAGGACCAGGGCGTATCGCGTCTGGTGTGGCTGTCCTCGTTCGGTGTGGGTGACACCTACCGGTCGGCGAGCGCGGTGCAGAAGATCATGTACCGCACGTTCCTGCGGGACATCTACGCGAACAAGGACCTCTCCGAGAAGGCGATCCGCTCCAGCGGCCTGGACTGGACGCTGGTGTACCCGACCTTGCTGACCAAGGGCCCCGCCAAGGGCACCTACCGCGCAGGCGACCGTCTTCCGATGAAGGGCAACCCGAAGATCAGCCGCGCGGACGTCGCCGCTTTCCCGCACAAGGCGGCCCACAGCCCCGAGTGGATCAACCGCGACGCCGTCATCACGGACTGACGAGCCCAGGTTCCCCACCCCACGCACCTTCCTGCCGGTGTCCAGCACGGGGGACATCGGTGTAGGTGGCCCCGCGCGGCATGTCCTGCAGCCCGCCGGTATCCGCCGCTACAACGTGCGTACATGCCCTGAAGGACCGGGCGGAGGTGGCCCAGGGGCGTCAAGACCGTCGGGCTCGTAGCCGCACCCAAGACGTTCCGCCCTCGCCTTGGACGGCCGGGCAGCGGTGGAGCCGTATGCACTCACCCCGTTCATCGACAGCGCGTCACAGGCAAGCGCGTCGAAAGAGTTGATGACACCGGCGATGGCCGCCACCGCCGAGGTGGCGGCCAAGGTGATCGCGCGGGTGCCACCAGGCCTGAGCCAGTGCGGGTTGTGGCGCGGTTCATACCCACGTGGAGCATGACCTCCAGCGTCGCCAGGTTGAGAAACACGCACTCAGCTTGTTCTTTATGGTTTGAGTAGGTTTCGTTCGGTGATGCTCTCGGGTCGTTTCACGGTCTTGCCCACGTCGTAGCGGGTGGCGGGCCGCCGGTTCTTCGAGCCAAGTCGCCTTCCAGGGCCGGGAGTTGAGGGTTTCGGCGCACGGGCCGGACAGTGCGGGTGCGGGCGGAGGTTCCGAAACCCCCGGCGAACTCGGGCCGGAGTGAGCCTGCCGGGCTCGGCAGGCTTCTCCCACGGCCGTCGCAGGTCGGCGGCGGCCCCGCGCGGAAGGCGGATCCGAGTGTGCGCGGCGATGGTCAGCCAGGTCCAGCGCTCGCCGGCCTCGGGGGTCCGCAGCTTGGGGCGGGTCCATTCGAGGGTCTGTTTCATCAGCCGGAAGGCGTGCTCCAGGTCGAAGCGCCGCAGGAACGCCTGCCGGCGGACGTCGGCGTCCTCGCCGCTCAGACCGGTGGCGGACGGCCACGGCCACAGCGGCGGCGGATCGTGGCCGCCGGGCAGGCGGTCGACCTGGAGGCGGATCAGCGTGCCTTCGATGACCGGGAGTTCGCCGGTGCGGTCGATCCACGCGGAGCACCTGATCAGACGAAGACCGCCCCAGCGTCCGGCGAACGCCCAGGTGAGCGGCCTAGTTCGAGGCCCATTTCGACCTCAGACCACAAGGAACAAGCTCAGTGCCCCCGTGACATCCGGTACCGCCGTCACGCCCTCCGGCAGTGGCGGGCGGCGTACGACGACGACCGGCAGGGCGAGGGTCCGGGCGGCGGCGAGTTTGGCGGAGGTCGCCGCTCCCCCGCTGTCCTTGGTGACGAGGACGTCGACGCGGTGGTCGCGCAGCAGCGCCGTCTCGTCGTCGACCGTGAACGGGCCGCGCGCGAGCAGGACGTGGGTGTGCGGGGGCAGCGGTGGTTCGGGGGCCTCCACCGACCGTACGAGGAAGTGGAGTTCGGTCAGATGGGCGAAGGCGGCGAGGCCCAGGCGGCCGGTCGTGAGGAAGACGCGGCGGCCCAGCGACGGCAGCAGCGCGGCGGCTTCGGCGAGGGATCCCGCGTCGTGCCAGCGGTCGCCGGGGCCGGGCTGCCAGCCGGGGCGGCGCAGGACGACCGCCGGGGTGCCGGTGGCCCGCGCCGCCTGTGCCGCGTTCGCGGTGATGGCCGTGGCGAAGGGGTGCGTGGCGTCGACGACCGCGTCGACGTGATGCTCGCGCAGCCAGGCCGCCAGCCCCTCCGGACCGCCGAAGCCCCCGATCCGTACGTCCCCTTCCAACGCCCCCGGCCTGGACACCCGCCCGGCGAGGGAGGTGGTCACGCGTACACCGGGCATGGCCGCCAGGGTCGCGGCGAGCTCCCGGGCTTCGGTGGTGCCGCCGAGGACGAGGACGTGCCGGGGAGCCTGGGGGGACGACGGGACATGGGGGTGTTCGAGCGGAACGTGCGGCGTCGGGGCGTCTTCGGACGGGACGTGCGGGGGCATGGCGTCGAGCGTACGGGGGGCCGCCGAGCCGGTCGGCATCGGTACGCCGCAGCCCGCCGCCGCGCCCCACCGGCGCTCCGCCACGCCCCACCGCCACGCCCCACCGACGCGCCCCACCGGCGCACCGCCACGCCCCACCGACGCACCCCACCGACGCACCGCACGCCGCGCCGTCCATCGCTCACGGGCCGGCCTGGGTATCGTCCCGGCATGGCTTCGAAACGTGCCGTCCTCATCGACATCGACGGGGTGCTCACCGTCTCGTGGCAGCCGTTGCCCGGTGCGGTCGAGGCGTTGCGGGAGATTCGCGGGGCCGGGATGGCGGTCGCTCTGGTCACCAACACGACGTCCCGTACCCGCGCGTCGATCGCCGGGGCCCTGGCGGACGCCGGTTTCCCGGTGGGCGCCGAGGACATCCTCACCGCGCCGGCCGTGACCGCCGCGTACCTCGCCGAGCACCACCCCGGGGCGCGCTGCTCCCTGCTGAACAGCGGCGACATCCGTGAGGATCTCAGCGACGTGAACCTGATCGACGACAGCTCCGGCGACGCCCCGGGCATCGTGCCCGACGTCGTGATCCTCGGCGGTGCCGGTCCCGAGTTCGACTACGCGTCTCTCAACAGGGCCTTCGGGCATCTCCAGCGCGGTGCCCGGCTGGTCGCGATGCATAGGAATCTGTACTGGCGGACGGAGGACGAACTGCAGCTCGACTCGGGGGCGTTCCTCGCGGGGCTGGAGAAGGCGGCCCGTACGGAGGCAGTGATCACCGGCAAGCCGGCACCGGCGTTCTTCGCGGCGGCGCTGGCGCATCTCGGGGTCGGTGCGGAGGAGGCGCTGATGGTGGGGGACGACATCGAGTCCGATGTGCTGGCGGCGCAGCGGGCGGGCGTCACCGGGGTGCTGGTCAGGACCGGTAAGTATCTGCCGGAGATGCATCGCGCCGCGAGCGGCAGTCCGGATCATGTGGTGGACTCCTTCGCGGACCTGCCCTCGTTGCTCGGAGTCGGCCGGGCAGGTCCGTCAGCGCAGCAGTAGCTGCAGGCCGCCGAGGATCGTCGCCGCGATCACCAACTGCTCGAACAGCTTCTGGTTGATGCGGTTCACGGCCCACTTGCCGAGGAAGGCGCCCGGGACGACGAAGAGGGCGAGCGCCGCGTCCAGCAGCAGGGAGTTGCCGTCGATCAGACCGAGGCCCACGCTGAACGGCACCTTCGACACATTGACGATCAGGAAGAAGAAGGCCGAGGTGCCCAGGAAGCCGAGCTTTCGGAAGCCCGCCGAGAGCAGGTACATGGACATCACGGGGCCACCGGCGTTGGCGACCATGGTGGTGAAGCCGCCGAGTACGCCGTACGAGCGGGCTTTGACGCGGCCGGCGCGGGTGGTGACGGCGTCCGGTTCGTCTTCCTTCCCGGCGGTGCGGCGGCGCCACACCGTGACCGCCGCCATCAACAGCAGGATCGCGCCGATCGAGGTCCGTACGATCCCGTCGTCGGCCCAGAGCAGGAACAGTGTGCCGAACACGACGCCCGCGCCGACCGCCGGGAAGAGCCGCCACAGGGTGGGCCAGTGGGCGTGCCGGCGGTAGGTCAGTACGGCGAGGACGTCGCCGACGATGAGGATCGGCAGGAGGATGCCGGTCGAGGCGCGGGCCGGCAGGACCGCCGCGAAGATCGCGAGGCTGACCGTGTTGGCACCGCTCACGGCGGTCTTCGAGAAGCCGACGAGCAGGGCGGCGAAGGCGAGGGCCGCGAATTCGGCCATGGACAGGTGCCAGAGAGTCATCGTGTTCATGCGGGGTCCGATGCTATGCGCAACCATCGGCCCCGCGACAGGACCGTCTCGCCAGTCGGCGCCTGTCGGCGACGCTCCGACCGCCGGTCGACAGACGCCGGTCGACAGACGGTTGAAGTCAGGCGGTTGAAGTCGGGCGGAGTCAGGCGACAGCCGCCGGTGACTGCCCATGGACCGTCGCCGGGTCGCCTGGCAAGATCCCCCGGGTACCTTCACCGACGCTGTTGGAGGAGTCATGGCCGACTCGCGCGAGCACGCCTTCGCCGGTACGCGGGGTGGGGTGACCGTCCGGGAGTGGCCGCGCGAAGGACCGCGGTATGTCGTGCTCCTGGTGCACGGCTACGGCGAGCACATCGGCCGGTACGAACATGTGGCCGACGCCCTCGTCGCTCATGGGGCCGCCGTGTTCGGTCCCGATCACATGGGGCATGGCAGGTCGGCCGGTGAGCGGGTGCTGATCGAGGACTTCGAGGATGTGGTCACCGATGTGCACACGGTGGAGGGGATCGCCCGCGCCGGGTATCCGGGGGTGCCCGTCGTGCTGGTCGGCCACTCCATGGGGGGTCTGATCGCCGCGCGGTACGCCCAGCGGTACGGCGCCGGGCTCTCGGCGGTCGTACTGTCCGGGCCGGTGATCGGTGTCTGGGAGCCGTTGAGGGTGCTGCTCGCGCTGCCGGAGGTGCCTGATGTCCCGCTCGATCCGAAGCTGCTCTCGCGGGACATGGCGGTGGGGGCGGCGTACGCGAACGATCCGTTGGTGTGGCATGGGGCGTTCAAGCGGGCCACGTTGGAGGCGTTCGGTCGGGGTCTGGAAGCGATCTCTGAGGGTGGCGCCATTGGTTCGCTGCCGTTGTTGTGGGTGCACGGTGACGACGACCGGATTGTGCCGCCGGCCGGTAGTCGGACGGGGATCGAGAGGCTTCGGGGTGCTGAGTGGACCGAGCGTGTGTATCCGAGGGCTCGGCATGAGGTGTTCAACGAGACGAACAAGGACGAGGTGTTGGCGGACGTGACGGGGTTTGTGGACGGGGTTCTGGGGCGCTGACGGCCTACGAGGGGCGCCCGGGGTGGTGCTGGGAGTGGGGTGGGTTTCGCTTACCGGCGCCTACCAGGGTGCCGCTGCGGCCAAGTGGTCTCGGAGGGTCGGGCCCTTGTAGTCCTTGCGGAAGACTCCTTGTTCCTGGAGTGGGGGAACGGCCCTGTCGGCGAAGTCGTCCAGGCCGGTGGGGTGATGTGAGGGACAAGGGTGAAGCCGTCGGCGGCGCCGGACTGGACGTAGTCGTTGATGGTGTCGGCGATGGTGGGGGGAGCCCACGAAGTTCTGGCGGTTGCCCGTCTCGACGATCACGTCGCGGATGGACCAGTTGTTCGCCGCCGCCGGCTCGCGCCGTTCGCGGGCCGTGGCCAGGGGGTCGCGGTACATGCGGACCTGGGCTCGGCCTCGTGAGATGTGCTCCGCGTCGGGGTCGATGTCGGGGAGGGGGCCGTCGGGGTCGTAGGAGGAGAGGTCGTAGATCTTCCCGCCCTGTTCGCGAAGGCGGAGCTCATCGGCCAGGAAGAGGAAGTCGGACTTGGCGCGTTCGGCGGTGCGCGCGAAGTACGCGAAGAAGCTGAACTCGATATGGCTGCCGGCCTTCGGATCGCTCCACACGGTGGTGGTGGTCGTGCAGCGGTTCGCGGGGCGGGGCAGGCCCAGCAGTCCACGCAGGGTGTCGGCCTCGTGCACGTGGCGGAAGGCGTTCCCGCGCTGGAGTTCGGGCACGAGACCCCGGGTGATCGCGGGGAGGTCGTGGCCGAGCACGGCGGGGCGCAGCCGGAAGCCTGCCAGGCCGGTAGAGGCCAACTCCTGGAGCGGATCGGCGAGTTGGGTGGGCGTGCCGGCGAAGATACGGGCGTCACTGGTGTACGGCTCGCCCGCGAGGGTGTCGAGGCGGTCGCGGCGGGCCGCTGCCGCCGTCGGGTCGTCGTCGAGGAACACCACCAGGCGCCGGTGGGCGTCCGAAGGGTGGTCGGGGACGGCCGGCGATCAGTCCCGGTCCTCGTCCCGGCCCTCGCCCCGGCCGGCGACCATCCGCTCCAGCCGGTCGAACCGCTCGTGCAGGGCGTGGGCGGTCTCGTCGCAGAACTCATGGGCCTTGTGGGCGAGTCGGTGGCGCTTCTGCTCCCGGCCGACGAACCAGGTGGCGATGGCAGCGGTGACCATGCCGTACGTGGTGATGCCGACGACCATGACGACCGCGCCGACGACGCGGCCCCAGAGGGTCACCGGGTAGAAGTCGCCGTAGCCGACGGTCGTGGCCGTCTCGATGGACCACCACAGCGCCTTCGGGTACGTCGTCAGGTTGGCGTTCCTCGCGTCGTGCTCGGCGGCGACCACGGCCCAGGAACCGAGGAGCATCACCACGAGGAGGACGGCGGTGGCGCCGCCGGCCGCCTTCAGATGGAGCGGGCGGCTCCGGCCTTCGTGGCCGAGCAGCAGTTCGACGGCTCTGGTGATGAATCCGGGCAGCACGGGTCACCCTTCCTTCGCTCGCGGCGCGGGCTGCGGACGGCCGCGGCGGGCATGGGTGGCATGGCGGTCGAGTTCGTAGGCGACGCGGATGAGCGGGACGTGCGTGAACGCCTGGGGGAAGTTGCCGAGTTGGCGGCGCGCGACCGGGTCGTACTCCTCGGCGAGCAGTCCGACGTCGTTGCGCAGCGCCAGCAGCCGCTCGTACAGTTCGCGGGCCTCGTCCTCGCGGCCGGTCGGCAGCAGGGCGTCGGCGAGCCAGAAGGAGCAGGCCAGGAAGGCGCCCTCGCCGCCGGTGATGGCGTCCGGGGGGTCGGGGCGGCCCGTCGAGTAGCGCGACAGCAGCCCGTCGGTGAGGAGTTCACGGCGGACGGCGTCGACGGTGCCGAGCACCCGGGGGTCGTCCGGCGGCAGGAAGCCGGTCTGCGGGATCAGCAGCAGCGCGGCGTCGAGTTCGCGGGAGCCGTAGGACTGGGTGAAGGTGCCCCGTTGCGGGTCGAAGGCCCGCTCGCAGATCTCCCGGTGGATGCGGTCCCGGACCTCCCGCCACTTCTCCACCGGGCCGGGACGGCCGTGCTCCTCGGCGAGGCGGACCGCCCGGTCGAAGGCGACCCAGCACATCACCTTGGAGTGCGTGTAGTGGCGTGGGGCGCCGCGCATCTCCCACAGGCTCTGGTCGGGCTGGTGCCACACCTGTGCCAGGTGGTCGAGGAGGACGGCCTGCAGTTCCACCAGGTGCGGGCGCGTGTGCAGTCCGCAGCCGATCGCCAGATGGATGGCGTCCATGACCTCGCCGGGTACGTCGAGCTGCCGCTGGACGGCCGCCGCGTTGCCGATCCGCACGGGGCGCGATCCCTCGTAGCCCGGCAGCCAGTCGGCCTCCCACTCGGTGAGCCGCCGCTCCCCCGCGATGCCGTACATGATCTGCACGTCCTCGGGCCGCCCCGCGACCGCCCGCTCCAGCCAGCCCCGCCAGGCCTCCGCCTCCTCGGTGAAGCCGCTGCGCAGCAACGCCTCCAGGGTCATACCGGCGTCCCGGAGCCAGCAGTAGCGGTAGTCCCAGTTCCGGACGCCGCCGATGTCCTCCGGCAGGGACGTGGTCGGGGCGGCGACGATCCCGCCGGTCGGCTCGTACGTCAGGGCCTTGAGCGTGATCAGGGAGCGGGCCACGGCCTCGCGGTACGGCCCCTCGTACGACAGTCGGCGCAGCCAGCGCCGCCAGTACGCCTCGGTCGCGCCGAGCGCCTCGAACGCGTCCAGCGGGTCCGGTGCGGGCCGGTGGGAGGGGTACCAGGTGAGCACGAACGGGATGCGTTCGCCGGCGGTCACCTTGAAGTCGGCGATGTGGGCGGTGCCGTGGGCGACCGGCCGGGCCGGGGTGTACAGCCACACCGACTCCGGGCCGGCGATGCCGGTGAGGTGCCCGTCCTGGCGTCGCATCCACGGCAGCACCCGGCCGTAGTCGAACCGCAGCCGCAGTTCCATGCGCATGTCGACGGTGCCGGAGCGGCCCTCCACGACGCGTACGACGCAGGGGGCGTCCTCGCGTTCGCGGCGCGGCATGAAGTCGGTGACCACTGCCTGGCCGGTGGGGGTCTCCCATTCGGTGTCCAGGATCAGGGTGTCGTCGCGGTAGCGGCGGCGGGCGCGCGGGGTGTCCTCGGCGGCCGGGGCGATGCGCCAGCGGCCGTTGTCCTCGTCGCCGAGGAGGGCGGCGAAGCAGGCGGGTGAGTCGAAACGGGGGAGGCACAGCCAGTCGACGCTGCCGTCCCGGCCCACCAGGGCCGCGGTGAGGAGGTCGCCGATGAGGGCGTAGTCCTCGATGGGGGCGGGGTGTCCTGGCATGGGGTCAGTTTCGGTGTGGGTGGGGGTTGGGGCATGTCGGACGGGGCGTTCGAGGGTGGGGGGATCGGGCGCCGTGGGGGTTCTGTGCTTCGTCGAGTACCGGTCGTCTCGGGCTCGGGCTGGTCGTGCCCACACGGCGGAGCCGCAGATCGACACAGCCCCGCGCCCCTTACGGGGCGCTCCGGTCATCCCTGGCACAAAGGTGCCCGCCAGGGGGCCGAGGGCCGCTCGTCGGCCACTACGCTCCCGCCATGGGACTGCGAAACACCCGCCCCATCGACATCGGTTCGGCGCATGTCATCGTCACCGGCGGGTCGAGCGGCATCGGTCTGGCCGCGGCCCGGCTCCTCGCGGCGCGCGGCGCGCGGCGCGAAGCTCTCGCTGATCGCGCGGGGCGCGGAGCGTCTTGAGACGGCCGCGCAGGAGGTGTCGGCCACCGTGCGACGAGGGCCGGCCGCCGTGCGGCGGGTGTCGGTCGCCGTGCGGGCCGCCGACGTGGCCGATCGGTCGGCTCTCACCCTCGCCATCGTCGAACTGGAGGACGAACAGGCACGGCCGTGCGACGTCCTGATCACCTCCGCGGGGCTCGCCCGCCCCGGCCTGCTTCCTGGAACTGCCCGACGACGTCTTCCGGCAGATGATCGAGGTCGACTACTTCGGCACGCTCCACGCCATACGCGCCGTCGCCCCCGGCATGGTGCGGCGCGGGCACGGCAGTGTGGTCGCGGTGTCGTCTTCCCGCCGGACGTGGACACGCCGCAGCTCGCCGAGGAGAACCGGTGGAAGCCCGAGGAGACACGGGTGGTCGGCGGAACGATCAAGTCCCTCACGGCGGAGCAGGTGGCGGCGGCGATCGTGCGGGGTATCGATCAGCGGCGTTTCATGATCTGCCCGGACCTGGGCACCCGGGCGCCGGCCCGCTTCGGCAGCGTGCTCATGCCGTTCCTCAACCGCGAGTTCGACCGCGGGGTCAGAGCGGTCCACCGGTCGACGATCAGGCCCTGACCCGCGGCGAACAGGGCCGGTGGTAAGCCGACTTCGCCGGCTCAGGCCGCCGCCGCGACGCGGAAGCCGATGTTGCCGGCCGAGCTGTCGGGCGTGTTGGAGGAGCGGGCGGCGACTCGGTAGCGGTTGCAGTAGGAGGCGTGGCACATGTGGGAGCCGCCGCGCATCACACGGATGGGACCGTCCGGGGGGCCGGTCGGGTCGGTGCGGGGGCCCGTGAGGTGGAAGTCGGGGCTGAAAGGGTCGGCGCACCACTCCCATACGTTGCCGACCGTGTTGTACAGGCCGAAGCCGTTGGGCTCGAAGGCGTCGGCGGGGGCCGTCGAGCGGTGGCCGTCGGCGGCCGTGTTGAGGGTGGGGAAGGTGCCGCGCCAGATGTTGCAGCGGTACTGCCCGTCGGGGTCGAGGTCGTCGCCCCAGGGGTAGCGCTGCTGCTCCAGGCCGCCGCGGGCCGCGTACTCCCACTCGGCCTCGGTGGGCAGCCGGGTGCCCGACCAGGCGCAGTAGGCCCGCGCGTCGTTCCAGGAGACGTGCACCACCGGGTGGTCGAGGATCGCGTCGACGGAGGAGCCCGGGCCCTCCGGGTGCCGCCAGGTGGCACCCCGGACGCCACGCCACCACGGGGTGCCGGGAACGTGCGGGGAGACGGCGCGCAGGTGGGCCGGGAGGAACCCCTCGAAGACGAAGGAGAAGTCGAAGTGTTCGGCCTCCGTCACATGGCCGGTCGCGTCCACGAACTCCGCGAACTGTTCGTTGGTGACGGTCGTCGCCGCGATACGGAACGGGCTCAGCTCCACCTCGCGGACCGGGCCCTCGCCGTCCGCCGGGTAACCCACCTCGTCGTCGGTGCCCATGAGGAAACGGCCACCGGGCAGGTCCAGCATCCGTCGGGGGTGCTGCGCCTCCGGTGACTCGCCCGAGGTCACGCCCCTCGGCACGCCCGACGGCACGGTCACCGGCTGCCGGCCCGGGGCACAGCAGGGCCTGTCCTGTGACATCGCGCGGTCCTTCGAGGTGACGGGTGCTTGAGGCGTGCAGGGTAGCCCGACGGCGGCGTCGGCCCGCGCGCCGGGGTTCCGTGGTATTCCCGCGTACAGCACCATGTGACATAGTACTGATGTGACCGAGCGACTGACCTGCGACGTCGTGGTTGTCGGAGCGGGAATGGTGGGCGCGGCCTGCGCCCTGTACGCGGCCCGGGCGGGTCTGGACGTCGTCGTGGTGGACCGCGGCCCGGTGGCCGGTGGCACGACCGGCGCCGGCGAGGGCAACCTGCTGGTCTCCGACAAGAAACCGGGTCCCGAGCTCGAACTCGCCCTGCTCTCCGGTCGTCTGTGGGCGGAGCTGGCCGCCGAACCCGGTCTGGGCGCGGCCTTCGAGTACGAGGCGAAGGGCGGGCTCGTCGTCGCCTCCACCCCGGACGGGCTCACCGCTCTGGAGGGCTTCGCGGCGGGCCAGCGTGCCGCCGGCGTCGAGGCGATCACGGTCGAAGCGCACCGGCTCCCCGCTCTGGAACCGCACTTGGCCCCCGGACTCGCGGGCGGTGTGTACTACCCGCAGGACGCCCAGGTCATGCCCACCCTGGCCGCCGCCCATCTCGTACGGGCCTCCGGCGCCCGTCTCCGCACCGGCCGCACGGTGACCGAGGTGCTGCGCACGGCCGACGGCACCGTACGCGGCGTGCGCACGGACCGGGGTGAGATCCACGCGCCGGCCGTCGTGAACGCCGCCGGGACGTGGGGCGGCGAGCTGGCCGCGCTCGCCGGGGTCGGCCTTCCCGTCCTCCCCCGGCGCGGCTTCGTCCTCGTCACCGAACCGCTCCCACGCCTGGTACGGCACAAGGTGTACGCCGCCGACTATGTGGCCGACGTGGCCAGCGACTCGGCGGCGCTCCAGACCTCCCCGGTCGTCGAGGGCACGGCGGCCGGGCCGGTGCTCATCGGGGCCAGCCGGGAGCGGGTCGGCTTCGACCGGTCGTTCTCGCTGCCGGTCGTACGGGCGCTGGCGGCGGGCGCGACCCGGCTGTTCCCGTTCCTGGAGCGGGTGCGGGCGATGCGGACGTACGTGGGCTTCCGGCCGTACATGCCGGATCATCTGCCCGCGATCGGGCCCGATCCACGGGTGCCGGGGCTGTTCCACGCGTGCGGGCACGAGGGCGCCGGGATCGGGCTCGCCACCGGCACGGGGTATCTGATCGCCCAGGTGCTCGGGGGCAAAGCACCCGAGCTGGGCCTCGGGCCGTTCCGCCCGGACCGGTTCGACAAGTCCGACGTCGATGCGTCCCACATCGATGAGCCGGACGTCGATGAGTCGGACGTCGATGAGTCGGACGTCGATGAGTCCGATGTCGATGAGTTCGGCGGGGAGTTCGAGGACTTCGGCAGGGAGAGCGAGTGAATCCACTGGAGCTGGCCGAGGCGGAACCGGGCCCCGCCTTCACCGTCACCCTCGACGGCCGTGAGCTGACCGCGCTGCCCGGGCAGACGGTCGCGGCGGCGCTCTGGGCGGCCGGGGTGACGTCATGGCGCACCACTCGGGGCGAGGGCCGACCGCGTGGGATCTTCTGCGGCATCGGCGTCTGCTTCGACTGCCTCGTCATCGTCAACGACCGTCCCAATCAGCGGGCTTGTCTGCTTCCGCTCCGGCCGGGGGACGCGATCCGTACGCAGGAGGGAACGGGCCATGGGGACTGAGCGGCGGCTGCCACGCCCCGGCCTCCCCCGCCTCGCCGTCATCGGCGCGGGTCCGGCGGGTCTCGCCGCGGCGCTCGCGGCAGCCGGGCGGGGCGTGCACGTCACGCTGGTCGACTCCGCGGAGGCGCCCGGCGGTCAGTTCCATCGGCAGCCCGCCGCCGGTCTCGGGGCGCGACGTCCGCAGTCGCTGCACCACCAGTGGCGCACCTGGCAGCGGCTGAGCGACGGCCTCGAACGGCAGATCACCGCCGGGCGCGTCACCCACCTCCCGGACCATCACGTGTGGTGCGTGGAGCGGCACACCGAGAACCACGGGCAGGAAAGGGGCGCCGAACGCCTCCGGCCCTTCACCGTGCACGCCCTGCTGGGCCCCGAGCAGGAGAAGCCCGCCACCGTCCACGCGGACGCCGTACTGCTCGCGACCGGTGGCTACGAGAAGGTGCTCCCCTTCCCCGGCTGGACCCTGCCGGGCGTGGTCACCGCCGGGGGCGCGCAGGCCATGCTGAAGGGCGGACTGGTGGTGTCCGGGCGTACGGCGGTCGTGGCCGGGACCGGTCCGCTGCTGTTGCCGGTGGCGACCGGGCTCGCGGCGGCCGGGGTGCGGGTGGCCGCGCTGGTGGAGTCGGCGGACCCGAAGGCGCTGGTGCGGCGGGGCGGGGCGCTGGTCGGGCGGGCGGACAAGCTCGTCGAAGGCGCCGGGTACGCGGTGGAGTTGCTGCGCCGCCGGGTGCGGACCCTCGTGCGGCACACCGTGGTCGAGGCGCACGGCACCGAGCGACTGGAGGCCGTGACCGTCGCCGCGCTCGACGCCGAGGGGCGCGTCCGTCCCGGCACCGAGCGCCGTATCCCCTGCGACACACTCGCCGTGGGGCACGGCATGCTCCCGCACACCGACCTCGCCGAATCCCTCGGCTGCCGTGTCGACGCCGACGGAATGCGCGTATGGGCCGACGACGAGCAGCGCACCGATGTGCCGGGCGTGTGGGCGGCGGGCGAGGCCACCGGCATCGGCGGCGCGGCCCTCTCCCTCGCCGAGGGGCATGTCGCCGGGCGGTCGGCGGCGGCCCGGCTGCGGGGTTCGGAGCCCGACCCACGACAGTGGGCCGGGGCCGCCAGGTCCCGTGACCGGCTGCGGAAGTTCTTCGCCGCACTCGACGGCGTGTACGTACCGCCGGCGCACTGGGCCGAGCAGGTCACCGACGGCACGGTCGTCTGCCGGTGCGAGGAGGTCACCGCCGGGGCGATCCGTGAGGCCGTCGGGGAGCTGGGCGCTGGGGACGTACGGACCGTGAAGCTGCTCACGCGGGCCGGGATGGGCTGGTGCCAGGGCCGGATGTGCGGGCCGGCGGTCGCGGGGATCGCCGGGTGCCCGGAGGCCGTGCCCCGGCGCCCGTTCGCACGCCCGGTGCCGCTGGGGGTACTGGCACGGGCCGGGGAGACCGATGACTGAGCCCCGCCACAGCCGCGCGGCCCCGGCACCGCACCGCCGCAGCCCTTCCGCAGCCGTACCGCCGTAGCCCCTCCCCAGCCACGCCGCCTCAGCCCTTCCACGGCCGCGTACCCCCGGCGCGACACCGCGCGCAGCCCGTGACCGCCAGTAATATGTCACACCCCACTGAGAGGGAACCGCAGATGACCACCACCGAGAACCGTCCCTGGCGCGGCGTCCTCGTCGCCACCGCGCTCCCCCTCCGCGACGATCTGTCCGTCGACTACGACAAGTACGCCGAGCACTGCGTCTGGCTGGTCGAGAACGGCTGTGACGGCGTCGTGCCGAACGGCTCGCTCGGCGAGTACCAGGTGCTGACTCCCGAGGAGCGGGCCAAGGTCGTCGAGACGGCGGTCGCGGCGATCGGCGGGGCGCGGGTGATGCCGGGGGTCGCCGCGTACGGGTCGGCCGAGTCGCGCCGCTGGGCCGAGCAGGCGCGGGACGCGGGCTGCGCGTCGGTGATGCTGCTGCCGCCGAACGCGTACCGCGCCGACGAGCGGTCGGTGCTCGCCCACTACGCGGAGGTCGCGAAGGCGGGCGTGCCGGTCGTGGCGTACAACAACCCCATCGACACCAAGGTCGATCTCGTCCCCGAACTGCTCGCCAAGCTGCACGGCGAGGGCTTCATCCAGGGCGTCAAGGAGTTCTCCGGTGACGTCCGCCGCGCCTACCGGCTCGCCGAACTCGCCCCGGAGCTGGACCTGTTGATCGGTGCCGACGACGTCCTGCTGGAGCTGGCGATCGCCGGTGCCAAGGGGTGGGTGGCCGGGTATCCGAACGCGCTGCCCGCGGCGACCGTGGAGCTGTACCACGCTGCGGTGGACGGCGACCTCGTCACGGCCAAGCGGCTCTACGCGCAGTTGCATCCGCTGCTGCGCTGGGACTCCAAGGTCGAGTTCGTGCAGGCCATCAAGTTGTCCATGGACGTCGTGGGCCGGCATGGCGGGCGCTGCCGTCCGCCGCGGGTCGAGCTGCTGCCGGAGCAGGAGGCCACGATCCGCGCCGCCACCGAGAAGGCCGTCGCGGCCGGGCTGTCCTAGGGAGGTCGACCATGCGCAGCAAACTCGTCCTGCACGCCGTCGACTCGCACACCGAGGGCATGCCCACGCGGGTGATCACCGGCGGCATCGGCACGATTCCCGGCGCGACCATGAACGAGCGGCGGCTGTGGTTCCGTGAACACCGGGACGACGTCAAGCAGTTGCTGATGAACGAGCCGCGCGGGCACGCGGCGATGAGCGGTGCGATCCTGCAGCCGCCGACCCGCCCGGACTGCGACTACGGCGTCGTGTACATCGAGGTCTCCGGCTATCTGCCGATGTGCGGCCACGGCACGATCGGGGTCGCGACGGTGCTTGTCGAGACCGGCATGGTCGAGGTCGTCGAGCCGGTGACCACCATCCGGCTCGACACGCCGGCGGGGCTGGTCGTGGCCGAGGTGGCGGTGGAGGACGGCGCGGCCAAGGCGGTCACCCTGCGGAACGTGCCGTCGTTCTCCGTCGGCCTCGACCGCAAGGCCACGCTCGCCGACGGGCGGACGGTGACGTACGACCTCGCGTACGGCGGGAACTTCTACGCCATCCTGCCGTTGACGGAGTTCGGGCTGCCGTTCGACCGCTCCCGCAAGGACGACATCCTCCGGGCGGGCCTCGATCTGATGGAGGCCATCAACGCCGAGGGGGAGCCCGTCCATCCCGAGGACCCGTCCATCCACGGCGTCCACCACGTCCATCTGTACGCGCCGGGCGCCACCGCCCGGCACTCGCGGCACGCGATGGCGATCCACCCCGGCTGGTTCGACCGCTCGCCCTGCGGTACGGGGACCAGCGCGCGCATGGCGCAACTGCACGCGCGGGGTGAACTGCCGCTGCACACCGAGTTCGTGAACGAGTCGTTCATCGGCACCCGGTTCACCGGGCGGCTGCTCGGCACGACCGAGGTGGCCGGGACCCCGGCCGTGCTGCCAAGCTTCACCGGCCGCGCCTGGATCACGGGCACGGCCCAGTATCTGCTCGACCCGTCCGACCCGTTCCCGTCGGGCTTCGTCCTCTAGGAGAGACCCCATGGCCCCGCAGCGCGCCACCGGTATCCCGTCCGGCGCCGGCGGACCGTCCGCCACTGTCCCCGCCGCCGCTCCCCTCTCCCCCGCCCTGCCGGTGCTGGGCGGCAAGAAGAGCAGCTACCGGGAACGGGTGGCCGACGCGCTGCGGGCCGCGCTGATCGCCGGTGAGCTGCGGCCGGGCGAGGTGTACTCCGCGCCGACGCTCGCCGCCCGCTTCGGTGTCTCGGCGACGCCGGTGCGCGAGGCCATGCTGGATCTGGCCAAGGAGGGCCTGGTCGACACCGTGCCCAACAAGGGCTTCCGGGTCACCGCCGTCACCGAGAAACAGCTCGACGAGTACACCCACATCCGCTCGCTCATCGAGATCCCGACCACCGTGGGCCTGGCCCGCACCGCCGACCCGGCTTCCCTGGAGGCGCTGCGACCGGTCGCCCGGGAGATCGTGGCCGCCGCGGCGGCCGGGGACCTCATCGCGTACGTGGAGGCCGACACCCGCTTCCACCTCGGTCTGCTCGCCCTCGCGGGCAACGCCCACCTCGTCGAGGTGGTGGGTGACCTGCGCAAACGCTCCCGCCTCTACGGTCTCACCGCGCTCGCCGAGGCCGGCCGGCTGCACGCCTCCGCCGAGGAGCACCTGGAACTCCTCGACGCCCTCCTCGCCCGTGACGAGGACGCCGTACGCGCGGTGATGACCCGTCATCTCGGTCATGTCCGAGGGCTGTGGGCCGCCCACGAGTGATCGCCGCCGGCCGCACCAGGGCTGATCATCGACCGACCTCGGTGTGATCTGAGCGACGCGCACACCCGGTGACGTTGAAAGTATGATCAGCCAATGTCTGACATGACCGAAACCACGCCTGGCTGGTTGTCTTCCGACGAACTCGAATCGGCGCGCGCCCGGATGCCGATCCTGTACGTCGAGGCCGTGCCCGTGCGCGTCGACGACAGCGGCGAAGTCACCAGCATCGGACTGCTGCTGCGCATCGGCCCGGACGGAACGGTCAGCCGCACACTGGTCTCCGGACGCGTGATGCACCACGAGCGGGTGCGGGACGCCCTGCTGCGCCATCTGGAGAAGGACCTCGGCCCGGTGGCGCTGCCACGGGTGCCGGCCTCCCTGCAGCCGTTCACCGTCGCCGAGTACTTCCCGACGCTGGGCATCACCCCGTTCCACGACCCGCGCCAGCACGCGGTGTCCCTCGCGTACATCGTCCCGGTGTCCGGCGACTGCCGTCCCCGGCAGGACGCGCTGGACCTGGTCTGGTTCAGTCCGCAGGAGGCCGCGTCGGCGTCGGTGCAGAGCGAGATGCCGGGCGGCCAGGGGGTTCTGCTGAAGCAGGCCCTGGCACATGTCGGCTGCCTGGGCTGACGCGCGTACCGCAGGAGTACGGTCCCCGACGCCGCGTGCCTAACCGCCGGCCGGTGTCCTGAGGTACGGCCCGTGCAGGTTCCGGCTCAGCCGGCCCGCCGCCGGAGCCGCCAGTTCGCTCGCCCTGGCGCGGGCGACGGCGGCTCGGCCGGCCTCGCCCAGGGCGTCGGCGAGACGGGCCTGGCCCAGCCAGTTGTACGGGCTGTGCGGGCTGAGACCGGTTCGCTCGCCGAGCAGCAGTCGGGCCAGGTCGTCCCGGTTCGCTCGCAGGGCCGCCTCCAGCAGGGTCCGCTGGACGGCGTCCCGCTGGGCGTGGCTGCCGCCGAAGGTGTGCAGTCGGCGTCGTACCGGCCAGAGCAGGTCGATCACCGACGTGTAGTCCGCGCGGACGTAGGCGACCAGCGCCTCGCAGACGGGGAGGCCGATCTCGGCGGTCATCGCATGGTTCGTGCCGGGGCACGTGCCGTCCTGGGCCAGCCAGCGGCGCCGGTCGGCGATCAGCTCGTCCGCCGCCTTCAGCCGTCCCGCGCCCGCGAAGGCCATGACGGCGTGCATGTCGTTGAAGGCGTAGTACGGCGGGTCCTCGCGCGCCGCCCAGGCGTCGGCCAGCTTCTGCCAGCGGGCGTCCTCGTCCAGGCCGGCGAGGAGGAACCGCCACAACAGCGAGGCCGCGTCGAGGAGTTCCATGACGAAGCCGGTCGAGTCCTTGTGGTGCAGGACGGCGTCGTAGATCCGGGTGGCCGTGTCGGTGTCGCCCGCCTCCAGCGCGTACAGGGCGTAGTGCCACCAGTTGTGCACGGTCAGGAGGGTGCCGCTCGCCCAGTCGTCGAGGCGTGCGTCGAGGTAGTCGATGCCCTCGGCGAACCGCCCCTGCATCTCGTGGACGTGCACCACCGCGTGGATGGCCCACACGTCCCGGGGGTTCTGCTCGACGGCGGCCAGGGCCACTTCCCGGGCCCGCCCGTAATGGCCCGACTCTTCGAGGCCGAACGCGTACATGCCCAGCAGCGGACCGCGATGGGGGTCGTCCGGCGCCCAGGCCGGCAGGGCACCGCCGATCCTGTCCCGCAGCCGCGTCGCGTCACCGGTGAAGAAGTCGAGCTGATGGCCCACCGCCAGGGCCAGTGGATCACGCGGGCACTCGACGACGAGTTCCTCCAGGAGTCGGCCGGCCCTGCTCATGTCACCCCCGAGCCAGGCCTCCGCCGCGGCCATGTGCGTACGCTCGCGGAGCGGCAGGGCCGAGTGGTCGACCCCGGCGCTGAACTCCGCGAAACGGCTGCCGGCCTCGACGACGTCCCTTGGCTCGGTGCCCAGGACCCCCAGATAGGCCGCGAACGCCTGTGCCAGGGGCGAGGTCGGACAGGCCAGGACGGCGTCCTTGACCGCGTCCGGGAACTCCGGGCGGAAGAACAGCAGTCCCTCCACGGCCCGGTCCAGGTGCTCCGCTCCTTCGGCGGTGCACTCGTACAGGCGGTTGCCGTACCGGTCGGTCACCATGGCAGCTCATCTCCGGTGCGCACACAGCGTCGCTGACTTGTGAGGGCACGGACGGCCGTGCCGCCACCATCAAAGCGACCGGGACTCGGCCCGGTCCAGCAGGAACACCCGACGCATCGCGAATCACCTCCGTGCGCCCGCGCACACCACCCGGGCGCCCACGGAACAAGCCGGACCGGCGGGGCCGCGAGCGGCCCCGCCGGTCGGACAGACGGTCGGTCCGTACGGGTCGTACCACGTGGTACGGGTGTACGGGTCGTACGGGCGCCCTACGGACGGACGGTCACGCGGTCGTGCACGTGGCGCCGTTCAGGGTGAAGGCGGTCGGCGCGGTGTTCGTGGCGCCCTTGCTCGCGGTGAAGCCGACGGTCACCGAGCCGCCGGCGGGGACGTTGGCCGTGTAGGAGGCCGCGGTGACGCGCACCGAGCCGCCGTTCTGGGTCGGCGTCCCGCCCCACATGTTGGTGATGGTCTGGCCGTTGGCGTAGGCGAAGCCGAGGGTCCAGCCGTTGATGGCGGTGGTGCCGGTGTTGCGGATGACGATCTCGCCCTGGAAGCCGCCCGGCCACTCGTTGGTGGCACGGTAGGCGACGGAGCAGTTCCCGGCGGGCGTGTCGGCGGTGGTGGCATTGACCGTGGCCGAGCGGGGCGAGCGGTTGCCGGCCGCGTCACGGGCGTAGACCGCGAAGGTGTACGCCGTGTTGGCGGTGAGGCCGGTCAGGGTGACGGAGTTGGTGGTGGCCGAGCCGACCGTGGTCTCCGAGCCGCCGCTGACACGGACGATGTCGTACGCGGTGACGCGGATGTTGTCCGTCGAGGCCGGCCAGTCGAGGGTGGCGGTGGTGGCCGTCACGCCGGAGACCGTGGGGGTGCCGGGGGCGGTCGGGGCCTGGGTGTCGGGCGAGGAACCGCCGAAGACCGTGGCTTCCTTGGAGGTCTGGGCGATGCCGTTGGCGCCGTGGAAGATGCGCTGGCCCCAGGCACTCAGCCGGCCCGGGTCGAAGCCGATGGACAGGTCGAGGATCGGGTCGGTGTTGCCGCTCCAGGACCAGGCCAGATAGCCGAGCTTCAGCTGCTGGGCGGTGGCCATCATGGTGTCCTCGTCCGGGTCGCCCCACTGGTCGGCGGGGCCGCCGAACTCGCCGATGAGGATGGGGAGTTTGGCGTTGACGAAGGCGTTGAGATAGTCGGTGATCTCGGCGGCCGTGTCGAAGACGCTGTACATGTGGATCGAGAAGATCAGGTTGCCGGTGGTGTCGGCGTTGTAGACGGTCTGGGCGTTGGCGCGCATGACGCCCTGCCAGTCCTGGCCCCAGTTGGGCGCGTCCACCATGATCGTGTGCTCGAAACCGGCGTTGCGCAGCTTCTTGATCGCGGCGATCGTCGGGGCGGTCCAGCCGGCCGGGTCGGTGTTGCCCCACGGCTCGTTGCCGATGTTGACGATGATGTAGTTCTCCTCGCCGGCGAGGACGTCCTTGAGGCCGATCCAGTAGTCGGCGGCGTGGTCGAGCGTCCCGGCCGCGGCCTCCTCGCCGTACCCGGTGGTGTCGTGCACCTCCAGGACGCAGATGAGCCGGTTGGCCTTGCACTGGGCGACGATGTTCGCCACGTCGGCGGCGCTGTTCTTGGCCCATCGGTGTCCGTCGGAGAGGACGACCCGGACGGTGTTGGCGCCCAGCGCCTTCACATCGGCCAGCGACTGGGTCTCGTTCGGGTACCAGGTGTGGGCGTGGTTGACGCCGCGCATGACGAAATCGTTGCCGTTGCCCTCCAGCAGCCGGCCGTTGCTGATGTGCAGGCCGGTGGCGAGGGCTTCGGACTCGGACCGGGCGTGGGCGGCGGTGGGGGCCAGGGCGCCGAGGAGGCACGCCAGTGCGGCCAGGAGGATGAGTAAAGGGCTCTTTCGGTGCGCGCTTGTCGTTGTGCTCACTGCGTCTGTGGTTGTGCTCACTGCGTCTGTCGTTCTTGCTGCGTCTGTTCTCACTGCGGCTCCAGTGGGGGTGAGCGCCGAGAATCTCAGGCATCGAACGGGTAATGGGAGCGCTCCCATATTCGGGTGCCCCCATGAACCCATTTCGCCACGTACACGTCAAGCCGATGGGCGGGTTCAGTCCGCGTTCAGTGCCTGAGATTCGCCCGGACCGCCGCCGCGACGACCACGTCCCGCTCGCCTCGGCTGAACAACCCCTCGGCCACCCAGGCGTCGGCGAGGACGCGCACCGCCTCCACGAACGCCGCAGAGGTGGCGAAGGGCGCCCGCGCCCAGAGGACGTCGAGGAAGGTGAGGCGGTCCGCGCGGGCGCGGTTGGGTACGCCGGAGTCGGCCGTGCCGAACACCACGACGGGTTCGTTCCGCCGGAAGTAGGCGTGATAGCGGGTGCCGTCCGCGACGAAGAACGGCGCGAGGGTCAGACCGTGCGTGGTGAAGTACTGCGGCCGTCCCTCGGGGCGGATCGCGGAGGTGAGATCGCCCCGCAGGGTGAAGTCCTTGTAGAACGAGAACTGCCGGAACCCCTGCTCCGCGCTCCGCGCGACCAGCAGCACCGGCCCGTGGAACACCGATTGGACGGCGGGATCGTCCAGGGCCCGCTCGATGCGCAGCCGGTAAGGGGTGGAGATCGCGACGCGGTCCCCGCGCTGCCAACTCCTGCTCAGCGTCAGATACGTACCGGGCACGGCCTCGACCCGCTGCCGGACCCCGTTGACCGTGACGGTCACTCCTTCCGTGGCCCAGGACGGAATGCGCAGCTTGAGGTCGAGGGTGCCGCCGCCCTCACGGAACGTCAGGGTGCGTACCCCTTCGGCCGGGAAGTCGCTGGTCTGCTCGACGACGATGCCGCGCTCGGGCCAGCGCAGGGTCGAGGCCAGATAGAGGTTGACGTACAGCGCGCCGCCGTCGGCGGAGCGGAAGTACACCGAGTCCTGGTACTTGGTGTGGTTCTCCATGCCGGTACCGCCGCAGCAGGTGCCGATGTTGCCGTACTCGCGCACGACTCCCGGCCCCATGCCGACGAAGTAGGTGACCTCGGGGCCGTCCGTGCTGCGGGCGTCCCGGCGCGAGGCGAGGATGTGGTTCGTCAGCCCCCGCTCGTAGTGGTCCATGTACGCCGGGTCCGGGTCCCGGAAGAACAACTGGCGGCTCAGTTTGAGCATGTTGTACGTCGCGCAGGTCTCGGCGTTCTTGTCGTCCAGGGTGGCCGCGACGGCGTCCCGGGCCCGGAACATCTCCCCCTGACCGGTGCCGCCCAGGCTGTACGTCCGGTGTCCCGCGACCATGCCCCAGAAGTTGCGGGCCGCGTCGGCGTACCGCTCCTCCCCCGTGTGGTCGAACATCCGCAGATAACCGGTGAACTGGGGGATGTGCTGGTTGGCGTGACGCCCGTCGAGGATGTCGCGGTCCTCCGCGCAGGCGTCCAGCAGCGCGGTGTTGTCGAAGCAGCGGGCGGCGGCGAGGTGTTCGGCCCGGCCGGTCAGGGCGTACAGGTCGGCCATCACCTCGTTCATCCCGCCGTACTCGCCGGCGATGTAGATCGACCACATGCGGTCCAGCTGGGCCTTGGGCAGACGCCCGAGCCGGCTGTGCACCCAGTCGCCCATCTTCGACGCGACGGTCAGGGCCTCGGCGTTGCCCGCCAGGGTGTGCGCGTCGAGCAGTCCGCGCATGATCTTGTGGCAGGTGTAGTACGGCGCCCAGATGGTGGGATAGGTCGTGTAGCTCTCCAGCAGGATGAACTGCGTCTCCGGGTACGCCGCCAGGAAACCGGGGTGGCTGGGTCTGGGGTTGCCGCGCTCCGCGAGGGTCCGCTGGCACTCGGCCAGGGCGCCCACCAGGTAGTCGAGCTTGGCCTTGAGCGCCGCCTCCCGGGTGTCGGCGTACGCCTGTGCGACGAGAGTGAGGAAGTGGCCGCCGTAGTGGCCGCGCAGATTGCCGTCCGAGGTCTCCCAGCCGCCGGGCGGCCGGGCACCCCGGGTGTCGAGCCC
The DNA here is from genome assembly GCF_000317595.1 of Streptomyces ipomoeae 91-03. Lineage (GTDB taxonomy): Bacteria > Actinomycetota > Actinomycetes > Streptomycetales > Streptomycetaceae > Streptomyces > Streptomyces ipomoeae. The sequence continues at coordinate 25,304 of NZ_AEJC01000401.1, forward strand.
CGCGTTCGCCCGGAACACGGCCAGGATGCGGTCGGCCGGGTACGACCTGGCGTATTCGAGCATCAGGTCCCGCTTGCGCCGGAAGACGCCGTCGCCGAGGGTCACTTGGTCGAGGGGGAAGGGGCGGACCTGCCAGGAGGACGGGACGGGTGCGGCGGCTTTCGCGGGCCGCGTCGGCGCTTCTTCGGGAGCGGCGGCGTGTGCCGCCGAGGCCGTGCACGGCAGTGGGGCCGCCGCCGCTGTTCCAGCGGCGAGCGTCAACAGACGGCGGCGTGTGGGGGGTTGGGGCATGCTCGGACTCCGATCGTCAGTGCTCGGTCATCGGTAGCCATACCCGCATCGTCGAGGGGCCGCGGTTCGCCCACGAGTGGTACGGGACGAGGGCGATGTGCGTGCGGTCGGCGGCCTCCGTCGTCATGGGGTCGGCGGGCGGTGCGTACGGCCATGGTGAGTCGCTCTGCGCCGTGAGCTCGCCCGCGACGAGGACGCTGTTCCCGGTGCCGGGCCCGTCCTGCGGTGCGACGGACGTGTCCACCCGTACGGCGTCGACCTCGTGGCCGCCGGGCAGGTCCACCGACTCGGCGCAGTACACCAGGGGGCCGCGCTGGACTGCGGCCGTGCCGCGGACCGCGTCGATGCGGGGGTCGGGCGTGATCCAGCGGGGGGCCATGGGCAGTTCGAGCCGTATCTCGTCGCCGGGTCGGAAGCGGCGGGTGACCTGGGCCGTACCCGGGGGCACCGGGCGACGGGTCCCGTCCAGGTCGACCAGCCACGTGGTGCCGCCCGCCGTCCACTCGGGCACGCGCAGCGACAGGGTCCAGGGGTGGTCCGGGGTCCGGTCGATCTGGACCGTCACCCGGCCGGCGGACGGGTAGTCGGTACGGACCCGCAGGGCGACGCCGTGGCCGCCCGTGAGGGACGTGGTGATCTCCGCGTCGGCGTACTGGTGCAGTTGGAGGCCCTGGTCGTCCGTCGTCGCCAGGTACGAGGGCAGCAGGGCCAGGGTGCGGGCCACATTGGTGGGGCAGCAGGAGACCGCGAACCAGGGGGCGCGGAGGCCGGCCTCGGCGCGCGGGCTCTCGGCGTCCGCTGTGGGTACGGTGCCGCGTCGGCGCCGGTGGAGGGTGTTGGCGTAGAAGAAGGCGCGGCCGTCCTCGGACGGGGAGGTCGCGACGACGTTGAACAGGGTGCGTTCGGCGAGGTCGGCGTAGCGGGGTTCGCCGGTGGCGAGGAGCAGCCGCCAGCCGAGCATCACGGAGGCGACACCGGCGCAGGTCTCCGAGTAGGCGCGGTCGGCCGGGAGGACGAAGTCGTCGCCGAAGGCCTCGTCGCGGTGGTGGGAGCCCATGCCGCCAGTGAGGTATGTGCGGCGGGCGACCGTGGCCTCCCACTGCCGTACGACGGCGGCCAGCAGCTCGTCGTCCCCGGTCTCCACGGCCACATCGACGGCGCCTGCCGCGAGGTAGAGGGCGCGGACGGCGTGGCCGCGCAGGACGGTCGCCTCGCGTACGGGGATGTCGTCCTGGTAGTAGGCGCGGCCGAACTCGGGGTCGGCGAGCGTGCCGTGGCCCCGGCGGTCGACGAAGAGCGCGGCCTGGTCGAGATAGCGCTGCTCCCCCGTCACCCGGGCCAGTTCGACCAGGGCGGGCTCGATCTCCGGGTGGCCGCAGACGGCCTCGATGCCGCCCGGCCCGAAGGTGGCGCACACATGGTCGGCGGCCCGGCGGGCGATCTTCGCCAGCTCGCCCTCTCCCCCGGCGCGCATCTGGGCGACGCCCGCCTGGATCAGGTGCCCGTAGCAGTACAGCTCGTGGCCCCATTCGAGGTCGCTGTAGCGGGGCTGCTGACCGGGGCGGCCGAAGGCGGTGTTGAGGTAGCCGTCGGGTTCCTGGGCGGGGGCGATGGTGTCGGTGAGCGCGGCGATCTCCGCGTCGAGCGTGCCGCCGGGCCCCTGCCCGGCCGCCTCCCAGGCCATGGCTTCGAGCAGCTTGTAGACATCGGAGTCGGCGAACTCGCGGCCGCGCCGGTCCCGGTGGACGCGGCCCTCGACGGCGGCCCGGAAGTTGCCGATCCAGCCGACCCGTTCCATCCAGTCCCGGCAGTGGTCGAGGGTGGCGGTCGCGTTGATGTGTCGGCGCCGGGCCCAGAAGCCACCGGTGATCCTGACCTCGTCGAGCCCGAGTGGCCGCAGCCGGCCCCGGGTCGGCGCCACCGGCAGGACGAGCGGGCGCGTCGTGTGCTTCCTCACGGGTTCATGCCTTCGGTTCGTCCCTTCCGTAGTTGACCAAACGTTTGTCAGGTGGACCAAACGTTTGTTGGGCAGGCGTCTCAGCCCTTCAGCGCCCCCGACATGAAGCCCCGTACGTAATGCCGTTGCAGGAGCAGAAAGATCAGCAGGCAGGGCACTGCGAGGACCACCACCCCCGCCTCGGTCGCGCCGTAGTCGACGGCGCCCATGCTCTGTTGCCGCAGGTTCGCCACGGCCAGCGGCAGGGGTGCCTTGTCGCTGTCGGAGATGAGGATCAACGGTGCGATGAAGTCGTTCCAGGCCGCGAGGAAGGCGAACAGCCCCACGGTGATCAGCCCCGGTCGTACGGCGGGGAGGAGCACCCGGCGCAGCGCGCCCGCCGTGCCGCAGCCGTCGACGAGCGCCGACTCCTCCAGTTCGCGCGGGACCGCCTCGAAGGAGATCCGCATCATGAAGGTGGCGAACGGCAGTTGGAACATGGCGAGGACGAGGCTCAGCCCGATCAGCGAGTTCTGCAGCTGGAGTCTGCCGAGCAGCACATAGAGCGGGATGAGGAGTGTGGCGTACGGGACCATCAGGATGGCCAGGGTCAGCAGGAACAGCAGGTTCTTGCCGGGGAAGTGGAAGCGGGCGAAGGCGTAGCCGCCGAGCAGGGAGACGCCGAGGGTGAGGGCGACGGTGAGCGCCGAGACGAGCGTGCTGTTCAGCAGGTACTGCCACAGGCCGGCGTCGTACTCCAGGAGCGTCCGGTAGTTGCCGAGGCCGTAGCCCGAGTCCTGTGCGGTGCCGGGCTGGGGGCTGACCGATGCCCAGGTGTTCCACAGCAGGGGGAAGAGGAAGATGACGGCCAGACCTCCGGCGACGACGTAGTACGGCGTGCGGCCGAGGACTCGGGTGAGCACCGGGTCTCCTTTCTCCGGGGTCATGACTCGTCTCCCTCCGGGGTCATGACTCGTCGGCGCGGCGCAGGCCGCGGAACTGGAGGACGTTGAGCAGCAGCAGCGCTGCCAGCACGATGATCGAAAGAGCGGCTGCGGTGCCGAGGTCGAGCCGCTGGAACGCCTCGCGGTAGATCAACTGCACGACGGTGACGGTGCTGTTGTCCGGCCCGCCCTTGGTGAGGACGAAGAACTGGTCGAAGGCGAGCAGTGATCCGGTGACACAGAGGAGGAGGGACAGGGCGAGGGAGGGCCGCAGCAGCGGCAGGGTGATGGAGCGGAAGATCTGGGCGCGGCTCGCACCGTCCATCCGGGCGGCCTCGTACACCTCGTGGGGGATGCGTTGCAGGCCCACGAGCAGGATCAGCATGTAGAAGCCGGCGAACTTCCAGACGACGAGGAACACCGTCGACAGCAGGGCGGAGGTCGGTGTGCCGAGGAACGACACCGGGTCGTCGGCGAGTCCCAGCTTCTCCGGGACGCCGCTGAGCGGGCCGGTGGTGGGGCTGTACAGGCCCCAGAACAGCAGGGAGGCGGAGGCCAGCCCCAGGGCGCCGGGCAGGAAGTAGACCGTACGGAAGAAGCCGGCGCCGGGGCGGGACTCCTGCACCAGCAGCGCCAGCAGAAGCGCGAGGCCGAGCAGGATCACCGTGACGATCACCGTGTAGAGGAGGGTGAAGCGGACGGCGGGCCAGAACAGGGGGCTGTCGGTGATGTCGGTGTAGTTCTCGGGGGCGTTGCTCCCCCGGTCCCCGGCGAGCAGCGGCCAGTCGCTGAGGGACATCTGGCCGACGAGCAGCAGCGGCAGTACGAAGAAGACGGCGACGAACGCGGCGGTGGGGGCGGCGTAACCGAGCCCCTGGAGCTTGCGGGACCGCGAGAGCCGCCGCCACCGGGAGGCGGGTGTCCGGGGTCCGCGGGCCGCCCGTTCCGGCGGGGCCCGGTGCCCGGTGGCCGGTCGGTCGGGCGCCTTCACCTGCATGGCTCTCCTCAGCCGTACGACGTGGAGGGGATCGTGCCGGAACGCGGTGCGGGGTGGTGCGATGGCCGTGCCGGGCGGTTCGTCTGCCGTGCCGGGCGGTTCGTCCGCCGTGCTGTGCGGTTTACCTGCTGTGCCGCGCCGTTCGTCTGCCGTGCCCGGGTGGTTCGTCTGCCGGTGCCGTGCCCCGCCGCTCAGTCACTCAGTCACTCAGTCGGCCAGGGATGCCGTGACCGCCTCGTTGTCCTTCGCCACCGACGTCCCGTCACCGAAGACGGCGTCGCGCATCAGGGTCAGCCACGGCCCGTTGGGGTCGTTGAATGTCTGGCCGAACTTCAGGGCGTACGGGGTGCGGCCGTGGGCCACGAGTTCGTTGACGGTGACCAGGCGGGGGTCGGCGGCGGAGTGCTTGTTGGTGGCGAGATCGGTGCGGGCCACCACGTCCTTGTTCGCGGCGACGACGTCGACCTGCGCCTTGTCGCCGAGGGTCCAGGCGAGGAAGTTCCAGGCCTGGTCGGTCTTCTCGCTGGTGGCGGAGATGCCGATGGCGTCGCCGCCGACGAAGGTGGACTTGCCGCCGTCGGGGCCGGGGATGGCCGCGACCCCCAGGTCGAGGTCCTTCGGCATCAGACCCAGGGTGGTGGACGGCATCGGCATCACACCGACCTTGCCCTTGGGGAAGACGCCGGTCCAGGTGGTGCCGGTCTCGTCGCGTGCGCCGGGGGCCACGATGTCGTCGTCGACCCAGCCGCGATAGGTGTCGTAGACCTTCTTGGCGGTGGCGGAGTCGAGGTTGGCCTCGGTGCCCTCCTCGTTCAGGACCTCCTCCCCCGCCGCCCAGATGGACGGCCACCAGGTGAAGACCCCGCAGCCGCCGCAGTTGCCGCCGAAGAACGTGCCGTCGACGCCACCGCCCAGCGCGTCCACGGCCCGGGCCTGCTCGTCCCACTCGGCCAGGGTGGTGGGCGGCTTCTCGGGGTCGAGCTTCGCCTTGCGATAGAGGTCCTTGTTGTAGAAGAGCACCGAGAGGTCGAGGGTGTGCGGCACGACGTACTTCCTGCCCTCGTACGTGCCCGCCTTGATGTGCGACTGGGCGAGCTTGTCGGCGAAGGGGAGGGCGTCGACGCGTTCGGTGAGGTCGGCGAAGAGGCCGCTGGAGGTGTAGTTGGGCACGAACACGACGTCGGAGGCGAACAGATCGGGAAGGTCGCGGGAGCCGGCGGCGGCGCCGACCTTGGCCTGGTAGTCGTCGGTGGGGACGACGGTGAGTTCGACCTTGTTCTCGTGGCTCTCGTTGTACGCCTTGACCAGGGCCTCGCTCTGCGGCCGGGTCGCCGCGCGCGTCCACATCGTCAACGTGGTGCCGTCGTCGACCCCGTTCACGCCGCCGGCTCCTGCCCCGCCCCCCGAGTCCCCGTCCCCCGACCCGCAGGCGGTGATCAGGCTCCCGGCGGCGAGCAGTGCGACGGCACCGGTGACGATGCGGCGCAGACGTCCACGTGGTCCGGTCGTGCTCCCCATGCCGATCCCCCTCGACGGAAAACGAACCGAAAAGGCTTTCTGAAAGCTAGAACTCGCCCCATGGCCCGTCAATCCCCTTGCAGGCAACGGATTTCCGGGTAGGCCGAAATCTGTGAAAACCGGCTGGACACATCTCGACCGAAACAACTCGCGTACCGTTTCACGTGTGACGTGCCACCCTGACGGCCTCGGCACGCGCCGCGAGACAGGAGAGACGCCCATGACCCAGGCCGCCGGCCCCGCCCGTTCGCAGCCCGCCACGCTCAGCGACGTGGCCCGGCTGGCCGGTGTGTCCGTCGCCACCGCGTCCAAGGCGCTCAACGGCCGCAGCCAGGTGCGCGCCGAGACCCGGCAGCGGGTGATCGAGGCGGCCGAACAGCTGGCGTTCCGGCCCAACCAGCTGGCCCGCGGTCTGCTCGCCGGGCGGACCGGCACGGTCGGGCTGCTCACCAGCGATCTGGAGGGCCGGTTCAGCATCCCGATCCTCATGGGCGCCGAGGACGCCTTCGGGGCGGGCGAGGTCGCGGTCTTCCTCTGCGACGCGCGCGGCGACGCGATCCGCGAACAGCACCATGTGCGCGCGTTGCTCGGGCGCCGCGTCGACGGCCTGATCGTGGTCGGCAGCCGCACCGATCCCCGGCCGTCCCTGGGCCGTGAGCTGCCGGTCCCCGTGGTCTACGCGTACGCGCCGTCGGACGACCCCGAGGACCTGTCCATCGTCCCGGACAGCGTCGACGCCGGCCGGATGGCGGTGGGACATCTGCTCGCCTGTGGCCGTACCCGGATCGCGCACATCACGGGCGACCCGGGGTACGCCGCCGCCCAGGACCGGGCCGCGGGAGCCCGGGCCGCGCTCGCCGACGCCGGGCTCGCCCTGGTCGGCGAGCCCCGGTTCGGGGCCTGGTCGGAGGGCTGGGGGCGGGCGGCCACCGCGCTGCTGCTCGACCAGCACCCGGACGTCGACGCCGTGCTGTGCGGCAGCGACCAGATCGCCCGCGGCGTCATGGAGGTGCTGCGCGAGCGCGGTCACCGGGTGCCGGAGGACGTGGCGGTCATGGGCTTCGACAACTGGCAGGTCCTGACCGCCGGTTCGCGCCCCCCGCTGACCAGCGTCGACATGAACCTGGAGCAGGTCGGCCGCGCCGCCGCGCACGCCCTGTTCACCGCGATCGGCGGCGATCGGCGTACGGGGGTCGAGACGCTGCCCTGCCGGGTGGTCATCAGGGGCTCGACGGCACCGCTGTCCTGAGCCACGCCTGACCCCCGGCCGACGCACCGGCCCCGGAACCCCCGCCTGTCCTGAACCACGCGCTCGGCGAACTCGCGCCCCAGTCATCCCTCTTGACACTTCCTCAGCGCGCTCCTACGTTGCGAAAACCTTTTAGGTCACTTTCCGTGATCACCACCGGACGGTGACCGCCGGAGCCCGGTCTCCGGACCCCGCACGTCGGCGCCATCGCGAGCACACGCCTTTTGTCAACGGGACAGGGAGCCTCCGATGAGAAGACCGCACGCCTTACCGGTACGACGCCTGCGCACGAGATGCCTGCTCGTCGCCCTCTTGCTCACGCTCGGTTCCGTCCTCACCGCCACCCCGGCCGCCGCCGCGCAGACCATCGGGTTCCCCACGTTCAGCGGCCCCGCGATCCCGGCCCCGCCCGTCGCGCACACCCAGGGCGACATGATGAAGGCCATCTACGACGCGGAGAGTTCCGGCACCGACTTCTGGATGGACCGGCTGCTGGCCCGTACCGGCAACGACCCGGCCGGCCCCTGGCTGATGAGCCGGGGCCGGGCGCTCTTCATGAAGACCCACAACCCGGCGGTGCTCGGCTTCGGCGGCAACGTGGCCTACTGGGAGGGCATCAACGACAACAACGCCTACTCGGTGGCGATCACCCCGGGCACCTTCACCGAACAGGTCGCCCAGCGCCGCCAGACACCGAGCCACTGGAAGAGCGTGCACACCAGCGGTTCGGTCACGGTCGACCAGACCAAGTTCATCACCGACAACAACGTCGCCGTGACCAACCTGTCCATCAGGAACAACGGCAGCGGCTCCACCACGCTGCAGTTGCGGGCGACCTCCCCGTACGCCACCACGGGCACCGGCAGCGAACTGACCGGGCAGGTCAACGCGTACAACAACCTGACCACACTCCGCCCCCGGCTCACCGGCGACGGCTTCACGGTCTCCAGCGGTGGTCTGGGCCGCTCGGTGACGATCGCGGCCGGCGCCACGGTGACCGTCAAGGTGGTGATGGGCTTCGTCACCGACGAGATCCCCGAGTCGCTCACCGAGTACAACGCCTACGCGGGCTACTCCCCCGCGACCGCCTTCGCGACCCACGTGCGGGCCTACAACCTGTGGTGGGCGCAGAACGTGCCCTACATCGACGTGCCCGAGCCCGCGATCAAGAAGAACATCTACTACCGCTGGTGGCTGATGCGCTTCAACAGCCTCGACGCCGACATCCCGGGGCAGACGTACCAGTTCCCCACGTCGACCGAGGGTGTCCTCGGCTACAACAACGCGATCGCGCTCACCCAGCCGATGCACATCGACGACCTCAAGTACCTGCGGAACCCGATCTACGCGTACGGGGACTGGCTGAGCGTCGGCCAGATCTCCAAGGGCGGGCGTTTCCTCGACAATCCGGGTGACCCGGAGAACTGGTCCAACAGCTACACCCAGTACATCGCCGAGGCGGCGTGGAAGAGCTATCAGATCCACGGCGGCCAGCCGGGCATCGCCGCCAACCTGGCCCGCTACGCGGAGGGCGACGTCAAGGGCCAGCTCGCGTACTACGACCACGACAACAACAAGCTCATCGAGTACGACTGGGGCGCCCTGACCGGCAATGACGCCGACGCGGTCTCCTTCCACTGGAAGCCCGGCAACATGGACCGCGCCGAGTCCGCCTACCAGTACAGCGGCGCGCTCGCCGCCGCACAGGCGTACGAGGCGATCGGCAACACGGCCAAGGCCACGGAGATGCGCACGCTCGCGAACCAGATCAAGGACGCGATCGTGAACGTGCTGTGGAACCCGAACCGGCAGTTGTTCGAGCACCGGCTGAAGTCGACCGGCGAGTGGGTGCCGTGGAAGGAGATCAACAACTACTACCCGTTCTCGGTCGGCGCCGTGCCCAACACCGCGACGTACCGGCAGGCGCTGCGGCTGTACGACGACCCGGCCCAGTACCCGGTCTTCCCCTTCTACACGGCCAACCAGGTCGACAAGAAGGCGGCGGCCGAGGCCGGCGAACCGGGCTCGAACAACTTCTCCACCATCAACTCGACCGTCCAGTTCCGGCTCTACTCCTCGGTGCTGCGCGACTACCCCAACTCCTGGATGAGCGCGACCGACTACAAGAAGCTCCTGTACTGGAACACCTGGGCGCAGTACGTCGGCGGCAACACCCAGTGGCCCGACGCCAACGAGTTCTGGGCGGACTGGAACGGCAGTTCCATCGACTACCGGTCCTGGATCCACCACAACATCCTCGGCAGCAGCAACTGGACGGTGATCGAGGACGTGGCGGGGCTACGGCCCCGCAATGACGCGAAGGTCGAGCTCTCGCCGATCGACATCGGCTGGAGCCACTTCACCGTCAACAACCTGCGCTACCGGGGCGCCGATCTGTCGATCGTCTGGGACGACCCGGCGGACGGGGTCGTGCGCTACCCCGGGGTCCCGGAGGGCTACTCGATCTTCGTCAACGGCAACCGGGTCGCCACCGTGGGCTCGCTGGTCCCCTTCACCTGGGATCCGGCCACGGGTGAGGTGACGACGAGCGGCACGGTCACCCATCACACGGCCGTCCCCGGTCTGAAGGCCCCCAACCAGGTCGTGCAGGACAGCCCCCGGATGGTCGACATGCTCGCCAAGGCCGGCGTCGATCTGACCGCCGACCTGACCAACCTCGCCGCCGGGGCGACCGTGTCCGCCTCGCACACCGGTTCCGGTGCCACCGTCTCCGGCGCGGTCGACGGCTACCCCACCAACGAGCCCTTCTGGGGCGCCGGCGGCTCCGCGAACAGCCAGGACTGGTACGAGCTGAACTTCGGCACCCCCCGGACGCTCAACGAGGTACGCCTGTACTTCAAGGACAGCCGACCGGCGAGCACCACCTACCGGGCGCCGTCCGCGTACACCATCCAGTACTGGAACGGCGGTTCCTGGGTGAACGCCCCCGACCAGACCAGGAGCCCGGCGGTCCCGCGCGCCAACTACAACGTCGTACGGTTCCCGGCGATCGACGCCCAGCGCGTCCGGGTCCTGGCCACCAACGCCTCCGGCGCCAAGACGGGTCTGACCGAGGTCAAGGTGTACAACCGGGGCGGTGCGCAGCCACCGGCCAACCAGGCGGGTTCCGCGACGGCGACGGCGTCGTACACCTCCCCCTGGGAGACCGTCACCGCGGTCAACGACGGGATCGACCCGCCCTCGTCGAACGACACCGTGAACCCGCGCTGGGGCACCTGGCCCGAGTCGGGTCAGCAGTGGGCCGAGCTGACCTGGCCGTCGGCGAGAACGCTGAACAAGGCCGAGGTGTACTTCTTCGACGACGACCAGGGCATCGACATGCCCGCGTCCTGGAAGCTCCAGTACTGGAACGGCAGCGCGTACGTGGACGTGCCCGGCGCGAGTACGTACACCCTGGCCAGAAACCAGTACAACAGCGTCGCCTTCACCGCCACGAGCACCACACGACTACGGGTGCTGCTCACCGGCAACGGCACCAACTCCGTCGGCCTCCTCGAAGCGAAGGTGTACGGCCCGTGACTCGTACCGGATGGCTCTCCGCGCTCCTCGCCTCCCTCACCCTGGCGGTCGCCTTCCTGGTGGCGCCGCCCGCGTCCGCCGCCGTCGCCTTCACCACGACGGGAGTGAACCAGAACGGCGGCAACTGCGTTGATCTGCCGGGCGGTTCGACGACCAACGGCACTCAGCTGCGCGCGTTCACCTGCTCCTCCGGTGCCGGCCAGAACCTCGGCTTCACCCCGGTCGCGGGGACGAGCGACACGTACACGATCACCACGCAGTCCGGTCAGTGCGTCGATGTGTACGGCGCCTCCACGGCCGACAACGCGGCCATCATCCAGTGGCCGTGCCACAACGGCACCAACCAGCAGTGGCGGCTCGTGCCGGTGTCGGTGTCCGGCACCGACAAGACCTTCAATCTGGTCTCCGTCGGCTCCGGCAAGTGCGTCACCCCGAGCGGTGGCTCCTCCGCCTCGAACACCAACCTGGTGCAACTGCCCTGCGCCACCGCGAACGGCAGGGTGTGGCGGCTGCCCGGCTTCACCGGCGGCGGCACCGGCACCAAGACGTTCACCAACCCGCTGGTCCCGCGCGGCCCCGACCCGTGGATGACCTACTACGACGGCTACTACTACCTCGCCACGACCACCTGGAACTCGACGATCACCATGCGCAAGTCGAGCACTCTCGCCGGGCTCGCCTCGGCCACCGAGCAGGTGATCTTCAACCTGACCCGGCCCAACGGGGCGGGCACGATGTGGGCCCCCGAGTTCCATCTGCTCGACGGCCCCAGCGGCAAACGGTGGTACTTCTACTACACGGCCGGTCGCGAGCCGTACGACCTGGGCACCCAGCGGATCCATGTCCTGGAGAGCGCCGGACTGGACCCGATGGGGCCCTACACCTTCAAGGCCGATCTGCTCGATCCCACCCAGGACAACACCTGGGAGCTGGACCCGGGCATCCTTCAGCTCAACGGTCAGCTCTATCTGCTGGGCACCTTCTACAACGGCTCGCAGCCGATGTTCATCCGGCCTCTGTCGAACCCGTGGACCGCGAGCGGCACCCGGCGCGTCCTGTCCACCCCCACCTACAGCTGGGAGACGGTGGGCGGTGCGGTCAACGAGGGAGCCGAGGTCCTCCAACGGAACGGAAAGACCTTCATCATCTACTCCGCCAGCCACTGCTCCACGCCCGACTACAAGTTGGGCATGCTCACCTACAACGGCGGCGACCCGCTCAACTCCTCCTCGTGGACCAAGTCACCGAACCCGGTCTTCCAGCGGTCCAATGCCAACGGGGTCTACGGTCCCGGTCACAACGGCTTCTTCAAGTCACCCGACGGCACCGAGGACTGGATGGTGTACCACGCCAACAGTTCCACGAGCGGCGGCTGCGACATGAACCGCTCGACCCGGGCCCAGAAGTTCACCTGGAACGCCGACGGCACGCCGAACTTCGGCACCCCGGTGGCCCTGGGCACCGCCTTGCCCGCTCCTTCGGGCGAGTAGCCGGCGCCACGAAGGCCGTCCACTCGAAGGAGAGTGGACGGCCTTCGTGCTGAGGTCAGGGTGCGTAGATGGCCTCGATCTCGTCGGCGAAGTCCTTCATCACCACGTTCCGCTTGAGCTTGAGCGACGGGGTGAGGTGGCCGGAGGCCTCGGTGAACTGGACGTCGAGGATGCGGAACTTCCGCACCGACTCCGCCTTCGACACCGCCGCGTTGCCGTCGTCGATGGCGCGCTGGATCTCGGCGAGCAGTTCCGGGTCGTTGCGCAGCTGCTCCACCGGTGTGTCCTCCGGCTTGCCGTGCTGCTTGGCCCAGCGCGGCAGGAACTCCCCGTCCAGGGTGACCAGCGCTCCGACGAACGGCTTGGCCTCGCCGACCACCATGCACTCGGCGACCAGCGCGTGGGCCCGGATGCGGTCCTCGATCACCGCGGGGGCGACGTTCTTGCCACCGGCGGTGACGATGATCTCCTTCTTCCGGCCGGTGATGCGGAGATAGCCCTCCTCGTCCAGGGAGCCCAGGTCACCGGTGTGGAACCAGCCGTCGACCAGCGCGGACGCGGTCGCCGTCTCGTTGTTCCAGTAGCCGTTGAAGATGTGCTCACCGCGCAGCAGGATCTCCCCGTCGTCCGCGATGCGCACCGAGCTGCCCGGCAGCGGCAGGCCGACCGTGCCGATCTTCTGACGGTCGTAGGGGTTGAGGGTGGTCGCTGCGCAGGACTCGGCGAGGCCGTAGCCCTCCAGGACGGTGAGGCCGAGGCCGCGGTAGAAGTGGCCCAGGCGTTCACCGAGCGCGGCGCCGCCGGAGATGGCGTGGGTGGTCCGGCCGCCGAGGACCGCGCGCAGCTTGCTGAGGACCAGCCGGTCGAGGACCGTGTGCTTCAGCTTCAGTACGAATCCGGGACCGGACGGGGTCTCCAGGGCCCGGCTGTAGGCGATGGCCGTGTCGGCTGCCAGTTCGAAGATCTTCTCCTTGCCGCCCGCCCGGGCCTGGGCGCGCGCCGAGTTGTACACCTTCTCGAACACCCTGGGCACGCCGAGCAGGAAGGTCGGCCGGAACTTGCCCAGCTCCTCGGTGACGTTCTTGACGTCGCTGACATGGCCCAGCTTGACCGGTGCCACCATGGCGCCGACCTCGACCACCCGGGCCAGGACGTGCGCCAGCGGCAGGAAGAGCAGGATGGAGGAGTCCTCGCGGAACAGGGGCGTGTTGCGGGCGATGATGTTGCCGCACTCCGCGAGGAAGTTGCGGTGAGTGAGCACACAGCCCTTGGGCCGGCCGGTGGTGCCGGAGGTGTAGTTGATCGTGGCCACCGAGTCCGGACCGGCCGCCGAGGCGTGCTCGTCGACCTGGGCGTCCGTCACATCGCGGCCCAGGGCGGTGAGTTCCTCGATGGCGCCCGCCTCGATCTGCCAGAGGTGCTTGAGCAGCGACAGACGGGGCCGCACCTCCTCCACCACGGCCTGGTGCGCCGCGTTCTCCACCAGGCAGGCCACCGCGCCCGAGTCGCTGATGATCCACTCGACCTGTTCGGCGGAGGAGGTCTCGTACACAGGAACGGAGACCGCGCCCGCGCACCAGATCGCGAAGTCCAGCAGCGTCCACTCGTAGCGGGTGCGCGACATCAGGGCCACCCGGTCGCCCGGCTGCACACCGGAGGCGATCAGACCCTTGGCCACACCCCGGACCTCGGCGAGGAACGCCGTGGAGGTGACGTCCTGCCACTGTCCGTCGATCTTGCGGGCGAGCACGGCCCGGGTGGGGTACTTGTCGGCGTTCCGGAGGACGATGTCCACCAGGTTGCCGTCCGTGGGAACGTCGTATAAGGCCGGAACGCTGAACTCGCGCAAGACTGTTGCTCCTTGTCGGCGTCGACTGCGGAGGGGAGCGCCGCAGCGGGGGCCGGGTGCTGACGGCCCGGAGGCTACCAGTAAGTAAGGTCCAGGTACAGGCGCAGTATTGGCTGATCTTCGCGCGCCGGATCACGTGCTCAAGTGTTCAAGATGACAACTACGGGGGGTTGTTCGGAAGGGCCCGCTTCGTCTGTCATAAAAGACATGCCCGAGCTCACGCCCTTCAGAGGGCCCCCACGCCTGCCCGGACATCACGAAGTCGTGCCGTCCTAGACGAGGGCGGACGACACAGCTGAAATCGCTCTTCCCGATCAAGTAGCTCGACGCGGACACTGTGATTACGTTTTGATTTCCGCGCGATTAAAGCCCCCCCACCTCACGAATGACGCTCCGCCGCCCCACGCGCCCCACCGCACACTGCCACTGTGCACGACGAGGCGCGCGACTCGGACACCGCCCCCTTGACGGTCTGACCGGCCCGGAACTCAGCCCGGGCGTGGCCTGTACCCCTCACCGCCGCACGCGAAACGTGTCACCGAGGAGCACAGCATTCAATGTTCAGAGAAGAAAAAAGCACGGCTTCGTCCACCCGCCACCGTCACCCTCTGGCCGCGCTGCGCGCCAAGGCCGGCTACACGCACAGCGAGTACGCGCGTCTGATCGCCGCCACCCACGCCGAACTGGGTTTCGGCCATATGGCGGCACGCCGGGAGAAGGTCTCCCGTTGGGAGGCGGGCCGAGCGGTACCCGAGCGGACCGCCCAGCTCGCGATCGCGCACATCCACGCCGTCCCGGAGGAGGAGGTGTCCAGACTGGACTGGCCGGACTGGCTGCACCTGGCCCACGGTGACGCGCGACAACTGGAGTTACCGTGGACGACCTCGGCCGTGCCCGAGGCCATCCTCGATGCCGTCGCGGCGCGGCAACAGACTCAGCAGGGGTATTTGCTGGCGACCGGTTGGGCGGCCAAGTCGCTGGCGGAGAACTGGCTGGACGCCATGACCGAGGAGCTGGCGAAGTCCCCGGTGGGCCTCTCGCACAGCACCCCGGCGGGGCCCTGGGAGCCGGGCCCGGAGGTCGAACCCGGCTCCGTGCTCCAGGCCTGCACCCGGCTCCGTACGCTGCACATGTTCGCGGGCAAATTCACCGCCGGCTGGCTGGTGCCCGCCAGCGAGCAGGAACTGCGGCATCTGGCCGACCACTTCGTCGCCGTCCCCGACGTGCTCAACAACGGCCAGGGCCTGCTGACCCTGGCGGCGGAGGGGCTGGCCCTGTGCGGATTCATCGCCCGGTTGCAGGGCGAACACGTCAGCGCCCAGCGGTACTACGTCGCCGGGCTGCGTTGCGCAACCGCCGCCGCTGACGCGGAGACAGCGGCGGCGATCGTGACGCTGCACGCCGCGCAGTACCTGGACCTGCATCTGCACGACGAGGCCACCGAACTGCTCACCTCGGCCAGGACGCTGCTGAGCCGTCGCCGGGTCAGGGTGAAGGATCCGGCGCTGACGGCACTGATCCACGCGCAGACCGCCCGTGTCCACGCCCAGCGCGGGGACGACCTGGGCCGCAAGAGGGCACTGCTCGAAGGGCGTCTGGCACTGAGTACCGAGCCCCACGCGAGCCGCATGCCGATCCTGCCGATCCGCTGCGACAGCTGGCTCCAGCTGATGGACGGGGTGACCCTGCTGGAGCTGGGCCAGCCGGATCGCGCGCTCAAGTGCTTCGAGCCGGTGCTGTCCGAGCAGGTACCCCAGTTGCGGCTGCCGCCCTGTGTGCGGGCCCTGTATCTGCTGCGCGCCGCCGAGACACAGGTCGCGCTCGGGGACGCGGCGGCCGGAGCGGAGGCCGTGGCGGAGGCGGCGACGCTGCTCGGCGGCGTCCGCGCGGCGGCGTCCGAACGGGTACGGCTCGCTCTGCGCGCGTACTCGCATCTACCGGAGGTGAGGCAGCTTCTGTCGTCCGAGTGACGACCCCACGCCCCGGCCGCGACGACAGCGGCCCGGGTCGCACAACGGCGGTGCCCCCCGGCCGCCCGACACCGAAAGACCGGTGCCGGGCGGCCGATCGTCGTTGCGGGGGTCCCCAGTTGCCCTGGCACGGCTCCGCGAACACCTCCCTGGCACGGGACACGGCTCCCCCACGCCGCCCTGGCACGGCCCCGCAGACATCGCCGAGTGGCTCTGCCGCGCGGCATCGCGTGGAACGACTCCGCGGTGCCAAGTCAACGTGCCTCGGGTGTGCCCCGTGGGAGCGCCGGTTTCCGAGGCACGTCCGAGGCACACCGTGATCCGTGGAAATTCCCGGGCGCTTGCGATGAGATTTCTACTGCCCGCCCGGTGCGGAATCGCGGATGCGCTCGGCATCCGGTTTCCCGCCGTGCCGGGGTGTCTCCCGCTCGAAGCCGCGAGGGGGAGGGAACGCAACGGGCGGCGCTCTCGACGCTTTTCACGACCATCGGGCTGGAGATTTTGCTCATGAGCCGATCTGTCCTGGTAACCGGCGGGAATCGCGGAATAGGCCTGGCCGTGGCACGGCGCCTCAGCGCCGACGGTGACCGGGTGGCGGTGACCTATCGCTCGGGCGAACCTCCGAGCGGCCTGCTGGCCGTGCCCTGCGACGTCCTGGACGCCACCGCCGTGGACGAGGCGTTCGACAAGGTCGAGGCGGAGCAGGGCCCGGTCGAGGTACTGGTGGCGAACGCCGGCATCACCAAGGACACCCTGCTGATCCGGATGAAGGAGCAGGACTTCACCTCGGTGATCGACACCAACCTCACGGGGACGTACCGGGTGGTCAAGCGTGCGGCCAGGCACTTGATGCGCGCCCGGGCCGGGCGTGTCGTGATCATCTCGTCGACCGCCGCGCTCAGCGGTGTGGCGGGACAGGTCAACTACGGGGCCTCGAAGGCGGGGCTGATCGGCATGGCCCGGTCCCTCGCCCGGGAGTTCGCCCCGCGCAATGTGATGGTCAATGTGGTGGCCCCCGGGCTCACCGACACCGCGATGAGCACAGCCCTCACCGACGGGCAGCGCGAGAAGATCGTCGGCCAGATCCCCCTGGGCCGGATGGCGGACCCGGAGGAGGTGGCCGCGGCGGTCCGGTTCCTGGCCTCCCCCGAAGCCTCGTACATCACCGGAGCGGTCGTCCCCGTGGATGGCGGTATGGGAATGGGGCACTGACGTGTTCCGGGCCACACGACCGACCGTAATTCGCCGAAAAGAAAGCGCACAGCGGTATTCCCTCGACCGGAATTCGTCTCCGGGCCCGATGAATCCCGCCGCGCTACCCGGCCGAATCCGGCCGCGGACATTTGTCCGGCCGACTCAGCCGGCCTCGACGGAAACGCTGGGAGGCTTCAGGTGAACAGGCAAGCAGGGTCGGGCCGCACGGGCCGGACGGTCGCCGTCACCGGGATGGCGGTGACCACCGGGTACGGGCAGGGCGTCGACGCGCTGCGCGACGGGATCTACTCCGGTGTCCCCGCCTTCGTTCCGGTGACCAGGTTCGACACCAGCAGATACCGGGTCGGTGTCGCCGCCCAGGCCGATCCCGGGCTCGATCTGGACACGGAGCTGGTGGCGCTGACCGAGGAGGCCTGCAAACAGGCCGGCCTCTCGCAGAGCGAACGGGCGGACGCCCCGCTCGTCGTGGCCCGGCACGCGGATCCCGCCGTGTCCCGGCTGCCCAGGGAGGACCAGGAGTCCCGGCCCATCAGTGACACCGCGCAGCGGCTGTCGCGCGAGCTGGGCCTCGGCGGTGCCGGGCGCACCTACATCAACGCATGCGTCGCCGCCAGCACCGCCATCGCCGAGGCGGCGGCCCTGATCTCCTCGGGCCGCAACGACCGGGTGGTGGTCGCCGCGGGGCATCTCGTCGACGCGGAGTCCTTCACGACCTTCAACGCCGGCAAGGCCCTGGCACCCGACGGACGGCTCAGGCCGTTCAGCACCGGGCGCAAGGGGCTGCTGCTGGGCGACGGCGCGGGTGCCGTGGTGCTGGAGGCGGCGGACAGCCGTACCGGGATGCGGCCGCTGGCCCATCTCACCGGCTGGGGCATGGCGGGTGACGCCCACCACGTCTGCCAACCGCACCCGCAGGGGCTCGGCATGGCCCGCGCGATCGGCCGCGCGCTCGACCGGGCGGGGCTCGGCCCGCAGGACCTCGACTACGTCAACGCCCATGGCACCGGCACGCCGTACAACGACGCCGCCGAGACCGCGGCCCTGCACCGCGCGTTCGGGGAACACGCGGAGCGTATCCCGGTCAGCTCCACCAAGTCGATGCACGGGCATGCCCTGCAGGCCGCGGGTCTGGTGGAGTTCGTCATCTGTCTGCTCGCCCTGGAGCTGGGGAGCCTGCCGGTCAACTCCGGTTATCTCGGGCCCGACCCGGACTGCCGACTCGATCTCGTCCTCGACTCCCCCAGGAAACGTGAGGCACGGCATGTGCTCAGCCTCAACGCCGCCTTCGGGGGAGCCAACACCGCGCTGGTGGTGAGTGCCGCATGACGACGACCACTTCGAACTCGACGGCGACGACGACCACTTCCAACCGGACCGCGACGACGACCGCTTCGCGGCTGACCGTACTGGGGCGGGCGAGCTGGTCCGCCGAGGGGGACGAACGGCCCCCGAACCTCCCCGGGTTCACGGCCTCGCCCTTCGCCCCGATCATCGCCCATGTCGCCGACCGCTGTCTGAGCGGCCACCACGGTGAGCCGCCGGCCCCGCCGGAGCGGGCCGAGGGGACCGCGATGGTCCTGGTGACGCAGCTCGGCGACATGGCCACCGAGGCCGCCGTCACGGGATCGGTCGACACGGGCACCAAGGCCTCGCCGCTGCTCTTCTACCAGTCCGTGCCCAGCGCCGTCCTCGGTGTCGTGTCGGCGCGCTGGGACCTCGGCGGTCCGGTCATCTGCATCAGCCCGGCCGGTGACCCGCTGGCCGAGGGAATGGATCTGGCCGAGCTGTTGATCGAGGACGGCAGCGCCGGAGACGTCCTGCTGGTGCTGGTCGAACTCGCCACACGGGACGACCGGCCGGACCGGGCCGAGGCGCTCCTGGTCTCCGCCGGGGAGGCGGTATGACGGAGACGGCGCGGGACTTCCCGCTGTCCAAGGAGATCGCCCTGCTGCGGCAGGCCTGGTGGCTGCACGACGCCCGCTGGTACCAGGCGGTGAAGACCCGGTTCGGGCAGGAGATCGCCAACGAACTCAACGCCGAGGTGATGCAGTTCGTGGCCCGGCGCGTCGCCACCGTCTACGCCCGGCAGCACCCCACGGACCCGGAGGGCTCCCCGAAGGACGTGGCCGCCACGCTGGAGGCGCTGGCCCGACTGATGTTCACCCGGTCGATGGTGCGGCTGGAGTCCACCGAGTTCGGCGAGGACGGCACCTGGGAGACCGTCGTCAGCGAGCACTTCGCGCTGCGGATGCTCAAGGCCAGCCGCTCCCTGGAGGGCTACCAGTGCCCGTGCATGGAGCTGCGCGCCGGCTGGTTCGAGGGCATCGGGGTGCGGGCCACGGACGAGGTCGTGGAGTGCATGCGCGAGGGGGCGTCGGTCTGCCGGTTCCGCGCGTGCCTGAAGTAGCCCCGGCCCGTACGAGGTCCGGGACCGCCCGGAAGCCGTACGGCGAAGCAGCAGAGCGTACGGCGAAACGGCGCGGCGTACGGCGAAACGGCAGAGGACGAAGGAGGCGTCGATGCGACTGGTCGTGGCCATCACCGGTGCCACCGGCGCGGTGCTGGGGGTGCGATTGCTCCAGGAACTGCGGCTCCACGACGAGGTGGAGACCCATCTGGTCGTCAGCAGGTGGGCGCGCTCGACGCTGAAGGTCGAGACCGAACTCACCGGGCGCGCGGTGAGCGCCCTCGCGGACGTCAGCTACTCCCCCGACGACCAGGGGGCCGCGATCTCGTCCGGCTCCTTCCCCGTGGACGGCATGATCGTCATGCCGTGCAGCATGAAGACGCTGGCCGCGATCAGGACCGGGTACGCCGACGGCCTGGTCGCACGGGCCGCGGACGTGACGCTCAAGGAGCGGCGCAAGCTTGTGCTGGTGCCCCGGGAGACCCCGCTCAGCGACATCCATCTCGACAATCTGCTGGCCCTGTCCCGGATGGGCGCGGTGGTGCTGCCACCGATGCTGACCTTCTACAACCGACCGTCCACCGTCGACGACATGGTCGACCACATCGTCGCCCGGGTCCTCGACCAGTTCGGGATCGCGTCGGGCCGCGCACGCCGGTGGCAGGGGTTGCCGGAAGCGCACACGGCTGCGCCCCCGACCCCGGCGGCCGTCGGCCTCGACCACAGCTCCGTCACCGTGAACGCCCGGGAGGGCCGTCCCCATGAGCCACTTCATCGACCTGCGTGAGTACACCGACGCGCTCGCCGCCCTCGGTGATCTGAAGACCATCGGCCGGCCCGTCAGCGCGGACCTGGAGGCCGCGGCGATCACCCGCCGCTCCTATGAAATCCGCTCTCCCGCACCGCTGTTCACGAATGTCGCGGAGGACCGGATCGGGATGCGGATGTTCGGCGCGCCGGCGGGCGTGAGCTCCCGGCCCGACATGCGGCTCGCCCGGCTCGCGCTCTCGGTCGGGCTGCCGCCCGACACCGGTGCGGCGGCGCTCGTGGAGCATCTGGTGCGCACCCGTGACGCCGCGCCCGTACCGCCGCGGACGGTGCCGCGCGAGAGCGCGCCCTGCAAGGAGAACGTACTGCTCGGGGACGAGGCGACGCTGGACCGCTTCGCCGTCCCGCGCATCCACGAGAAGGACGGCGGCAGTTATCTCAACACCTGGGGCGTCATCGTCGCGAAGATGCCCGACGGCTCGTGGACCAACTGGTCCATCTCGCGGATCATGATGCTCGACGGCAAGCGGATGACGGGCCTGGTGGTGCCTCCGCAGCACCTCGGTCTGGTCTGGCAGGCGTGGGCCGAGCGGGGCGAGCCGATGCCGTACGCCCTGGTGCAGGGCGGTGCTCCCGCGATCCCCTTCGTGGGCGGCATCCCGCTGCCGCGAGGCGTGGACGAGGTCGGCTACATCGGTGCCCTGCACGGGGAGCCGGTCGACGTCGTGCGGTGCGAGACCGTCGACCTGGAGGTGCCCGCCCACGCGGAGGTGGTGATCGAGGGCCATATGTCGGTGGGCCGCGACAGCCTCGAAGGGCCCTTCGGCGAGTACGCCGGGTACGCCTCCACCCAGTCCTCGATGCAGCCGGTGTACACCGTGGAGGCGATCACCTACCGGAACGACCCGATCTGGCCCATCGTCCCCGAGGGCAGGCCGGCGGACGAGTATCACACCGTGACCGGCACCGGGCGGGCCGCGAACGTGCTGCACGCCCTGCGGGGCGCGGGGCTGCCGGTGACCACGGTGTGGATGCCGTTCCCCGCCGCCATGCACTGGACGGTGGTGACCGTGCCCGACGACTGGCGGTCGGTGCTCCCCGGCGTGGAGTCCGGGGAGTTCGTACGGCGGATCGGCGAGGTCATCCACAACAGCGGCGGGCCGAGCGCGATGATGCCGGTCACCTTCGTGCTCGACGACGACATCGATCCGTCCGACGAGGCCGACCTGCTGTGGGCGCTGGCCACGCGGCTGCACCCCAAGGAGCGGCGGATGGCCTGGGACGGCGTGGTGCTGCCGTTCATGGCCTGCTACTCGGACGACGAACGCAAGGCGATGCGCGGGCCCAGCGTCGTCCACGACGGGCTGCTGCCCGCCTGGGGCCAGGGCCGGCTGCACCACAGCTCCTTCGACCAGGCCTATCCGGCAGACGTCCGCCGCAAGGTCCTGGAGCACTGGGACGACTGAGCCGTCCGACAGCCACCGGATCCCCACCGACTTCCACCGCGACCTGCACCTCGACTTGCACCTCGACTTCCACCTGATGGAGCGACATGGCGCTGAACCCGAGCTGCGTCGGCAAGATGTATCCGCCCGCGCGGCCCTACCCCGTGGAGCCGGAGACGATCCGCCGCTTCGCCGAGGCGGTGGGCGACCCCGCCGCCGTGTACACCGACCCGGAAGCGGCACGGTCCCTGGGCCACCCGGCCGCCCTCGCGCCGCCGACCTTCCCGTTCGTCGTGGTCGCCCGTGCGATGCACGAGGTGTTCAGCTACGAGGACATCGGCTTCGACCCGACCTATCTCATCCACGGCGACCAGCGGTTCGAGTACACCCGGCCGGTCCGGGTCGGCGACCGTCTGGTGACCACGCTGGAGATCACCGGGGCGAAGACCCTGCGGGGCAAGGACGTGCTGACCCTGCGCGCCGATCTCGCGGACACCGGCGGCGAACACGTCGTCACCACGTACATGACGTTCGTCTCGCTGAGCGCGGTGGAGGGCGGTGGACGCGATGACGTTCAGGGCCGATGACGTGACGGTCGGCACCGAACTGCCCGTCAGGACGGTCACGGTCACCCGGGGCGATCTGGTGCGGTACGCGGGGGCCTCCGAGGACTTCAACCCGGTCCACTGGAACCCCCGGGTGGCGCGCGAGGCCGGGCTGCTCGATGTGATCGCCCACGGCATGCTCACCATGGCGGTGGCCGCCCGCACGGTGACCGACTGGGTGCGCGACCCGGGCGCGATCGTCGAGTACCGCACCCGCTTCAGCCGGCCGGTCGTGGTCCCGGACGACGGCCGGGGCGCCTCGATCGAGGTGCGCGGCCGGGTCGCCGAGCGGCTCGACGACGCCCGGGTCCGCGTCGACCTCGTGGTGACCAGCGGCGGAACCAAGGTGCTCAGCGAGGCCCACGCGGTCGTACGGCTCGCCCCCTAGCCGATCCCCTCCGGCCGCCCTCCGGTCCATGGCCTTCGGCCATCAGGACGCCCGCCGAACGCGGCCCCGGGCCCCTATCTCCCTCCCCCGACCGGCAATCCGAACGGAAGAGAAGACAGGACGGATGAACACTTCTCCGGTCTTCCTCGCCTCGCCCCGGTACGTCCTGGGCGAGATCGAGGAACCGTACACCGCCATCGAGGATCTGGAAGCCCGCGCGGCGCGGTACGCCATCCCCGTGGCACCCCGGACATGGGGCTGGGGCAGCTTCTTCCGCACCGAGCGCACACCGGTCGAGCTGGCGGTCGCCAGTGGGAACGCCACACTCGACGCGTCCGGCGCTCCACGGGAGTCGGTCGACGGGCTGATCGTCTGTACGAGTTCGTTCCCGGCGCACGTCGACGACCACGCCGGGTTCCTCGGTGCCGTGCTGGACGGTCTGGGGCTGACCGCGGTGGCGTTCGCCTGCGGGATGACGCTGAACCGGTGCAACAACCTGCTCGCGGCCCTGCATCTGGCCCG